>RFHZ01000726.1 GCA_003696125.1 Nitrospinota bacterium | reverse complement strand
TCTCCGGGATAGATAAGATCTGGATTGGTGATGTAGCGGTTCTGTTTCCAGATCTCTGGCCATCGCCGGGGGTCTCCCAGGTACCTCCCGGACAGGTCCCAGAGGGTATCCCCCTTGGTCACCACATGGAGCGGATAGTGAGGAGGGGTACGGGCCGCTTCGTACGCGGTCCGCAGCGCCTGTATTCGCCTCTGTTCCCCCTCTAACTCCTGCTGCAATCGTTCCATCTGCCCCTGTAACGATGCCCACCGCTGTGTCTCCTTCTCCATGGCCATTGCGGTCTGCGAAAGCCGGTTCTGGAGGGTCACCGTGACCGCTTCCACCTCGGTGACCCCCTGCGCGAGGCTCTGGACCGAGTGCTGGAGCGATGTGGTGGTCTCTGCCGTGTCTCGCCATGCCTGTTGATGGGCACACCCCAGGCCCAACAGGAGCATACCGCCGAGCACGGAGACGAGGAGAAAACCTTTCCTGCCCATGACCCTTTCCCCCATTACTCTCGTTTGGCCTGTATCTTGGTGATCTGCTCTCGTGCGATCTGGGCGACCGGACTCTTAGGGTAGCGGTCGATCACCTTCTGGAACTCGCGCAACGCCGCATCGTATTCCTGCAACATCGCATAGGTGATCCCGCTTTTGAGGATCGCATCGGCCACCTTATTCCCCAGAGGGTAGTTGTCTACCACCTTTTGGAAGGCCTCTAGGGCCTTATGGTACTCCTTGAGGGCGTAATACGCCTCTCCGATCCAGTACTGGCTGTTGTCGGCCAGATCACTCTCCGGATAGTGTTGGACGAAAAAGGTAAAAAGCTCCAGGGCTTTGGTATAATCTTTGGCGGTAAAGGCCTGATACGCCTTTTGGTAGAGCGTATCCGGGGGCAGGGAAGCGAGCGGAGGACTCGTCTCCTGCTCTGGAGGAGGCGTGGGAGCGGGAGGGAGGAGCATGGACTCGGCCGGAGCCGCCTGCTGTTGGAGCACCTCTGCCGTGAACTCCTGTTTGAGATTGGTCAACATCTCATCCTGTTTGGCCACCTGGATGCGAAGCTGTTCGATCTGAGTGGAAAGCTCCTGGCTCATGGTTGCCTGGGCATTGACCTGATTCTCCAGGAATTGTAGTCGCCGGTCCAGATCCGCAACCCGGGCCTGCAGGTCTTTGATCCGCCCCTCTGTCTGGACGATATTCCCCTGCAGGGTGCTGATCTGCCTGCCCATCTGGTTCATCTCCTCGGTGGTCGCACACCCCATCAGGAACAGAACGCCTACCACGATCACCGGTATTCCTAATCCTCTCCTTCGCGCCATCTCCCTCCACTCCCTTACAGAAGTATGACTTCATACTGGTCCTGGTGGAGATCGTAGTCTCCTTTGATCACGATCTCCTTGTGCAGGCTCTGCTCGAGCTGCTCCAGGAAAGCATGCTCTTCATCCAGCAAGAGATCTGCCACGACCGGGTGGACAGTCACCAGGACTTTCTTCCGCTCATCAGGAGCGCTTGCCGTCCGTTTGATCTCCCGCAGGACCTCGTACCCGACGGTGGTTGGCGATTTGATGGCTCCCCGTCCGTCACAGTACGGACAGGGATGGCAGAGTACCCGTCCCAGGCTCTCCCGCACCCGTTTTCGAGTCATCTCTACCAGACCGAGTTCGGAGAATTGAAGGATCTTGGTGCGGGATCGATCCGTCTTCAACGCCTTGATCAGGGTGTTGAGGACCTTCTCTCGACTCTCCTCTTTCTCCATGTCGATAAAGTCAATGATAATGATCCCCCCGATGTTACGCAGCCGGATCTGGTAGACGATCTCTTGAATCGCCTCCAGGTTTGTCTTGACAATCGTCTCCTCCGGATCATGCTTCCCGACGAAACGACCGGTATTCACATCGATCGCCACCAGCGCCTCGGTCTGATCAATGACGATATAGCCCCCCGACTTGAGCCAGATCTTGCGTTCTAAGGCTCGTTCGATCTCCATCTCGATCCCATAGGCATCAAAGATCGGCTCCCGGCCGGTATACAGTTCGATATGGGGATGGAGGTGAGGGAGATAAGAGGAGACGAACTCCAGGCACTTCTCGTATTCGGCCGGTGAATCGATCACCAGGCGCTCAACATCACTCGTATAGAGATCCCGGATGGCCCGGAGGACAAGGTCCAGGTCCTGATGAATCAAGGCCGGTGCCTGGACCTGCTCACTTCGCTGCTGGATATCCCTCCACAAGGTGTTCAGGAAGTCGATATCGGAAAGGATCTCCTCCTGGGCAATCCCTTCACTCACCGTCCGCACGATATAGCCGCTACCCGCCACCTTCTCCTGTTTCAGGATCTCCTTGAGCCGTTTCCGCTCTTCCTCATCCTCGATACGCCGCGAAACCCCGATATGATCTACCCCCGGCATCAACACGAGATAGCGTCCCGGCAGGGTAATATAGGAGGTGATGCGGGCCCCTTTGGTGCCGATCGGTTCTTTGGAGACCTGCACCAGAATCTCCTGTCCCTCCTGCAGGATCTCCTCGATAGGAAGTCCCGGGTGCCCTCGCCGTACCCGTCGGCGGGAGAACTCTTTACTCTCCTCCTCGGCAAAGAGCTCTTCCTCCTCCTCTCCAGCGATCTTCTCATAGGCAGCCAACGCGCAAGGGGCATCGATATCGGAGACGTACAGGAAGCCTGCCTTACGCAAGCCGATATCGACAAAGGCGGCCTGCATACCTGGCAGGACCTTGGTAACCTTTCCCTTATAGATATTGCCGACGATACCACGGTCTTTGGCACGCTCGATATAGAGTTCGGCCAACACCCCATTTTCCAATAGCCCTACACGGGTCTCCCGGGCGTCGGCGTTGATGATGATTTCACTGGCCATATCTACTCACATCACTTCCAGACTCTTCCTCCTCGACCCGCGTCCAGCATCTGAGCGGGACGAACCATCGGGGAAGGAGGATCTCTCTATCTAAACAACAGCGATTTTTCTCTCTCCGTACTCTAACAGAAAAGCCTGGCCTTTGCAAGCCGGGCCCCCTCATCACGGCCGCTTGAAGCGTCGCATCCGGATGTTCAAGAGGAGTCCGATTCCCAGCAGGGTACTGACGGCCGAGGAGCCTCCATAGCTCATGAGGGGGAGGGGGATCCCTACCACGGGCAGGACCCCGATCGCCATACCGATATTGGCGATAACCGCAATACCGATCATAGCCACCACTCCCACGGCCAGGAACATCCCGAACCGGTCTTTGGCGCGATACGCGATATGGAGTCCTTTGAGCAAGAGGCAGAGATAGAGGAGGAGCAGAAGGGCTGCCCCCAGAAACCCCAGTTCTTCGGCCAGGACCGAGAAGATAAAGTCGGTATGCTTTTCTGGCAAAAAACTCAACCCGCTTTGGGTCCCTGCCAAAAAGCCCTTTCCCCACAATCCCCCTGATCCGATCGCAATCTTCGACTGGTTACTGTGATAACCGGCCCCTAACGGATCAGCGTTGGGATGGAAGAGCGCCGTCACCCGCTCCTTCTGGTAATCCCGCAGGAGGAAAAACCACATGACAGGCAGCATGGCTCCCCCTATCCCCCCTAATATCCAGAGGGATCGCGAGTGCAGGCCGGCGACAAAGAGCATGGCCAGGAAGATGGCCAGCAGGACAAAGGCGGTACCCAAATCCGGCTGCTCGAATATCAGGAGAAAAGGGATCGATACCAGCAGGGCAGGAAAACCCAGATCACGCAACCGATAGTACCGTTGATTATGTTCATCAAAATACTTGGCCAGCGCCAAAATCAGCCCCAGTTTTCCCAGCTCTGAAGGCTGAAAGGAGACAATCCCCACCGATAGCCAGCGCCTGGAACCGGAGACCGTGGTCCCCAGCAGCAAGGTCAGCAGGAGCAGCGCCATGGCAAATAGATAGAGGAGGTAGGCATACTTCTCCATGCGCTGATAATCTATCCCCAGTAAGATAACCAGGCCGATGAGCCCGTATATGACCCAGAGGAGTTGCCTCAGGTAGAGGGTACTCAAGCCGTTTTCTACCCGCCCATGCGTTGCACTGTAGATGGTGACGACCCCCCAGCCGGTCAGCAAAAGGGTCTGGAGGAACAAAACCCAATCAAAATTCAAAATCAACCGTCTATCGAGCATCCCTGGCTACTCCCGGTTTCTGCTTCCCTGCGCCACCTGGGGAGGGATCAGATCAAAGTACCGCTCGATGATCTTCTTGGCCAGGGGAGCATAAGCCGACCCCCCTTTTCCTCCATGTTCCCCCAAGATGGCCAGGGCAATCCGAGGATGATCAAAAGGGGCAAAGGCCACGAACCAGCCATGATCTCGCAGGTGGGGCGGCAGCTCTTTTTCGTGACGCAGGGAGACCACCTGGACGGTACCGGTCTTTCCAGCAACGCCAAACCCCTCGATGCGGGCCCTCCTCCCCGTTCCCTTCGCCTCATTGACGACACCATATAACGCCTCGCGGATGACCTGAAGGTTTTGGGGATGCACAGGCAGGTGTCCTCTCACCTGGGGGGAAAACTCCTGCACCACCTTACCATCTGCCGTCTCAATCCGTTTTATCAGTTGCGGTTTCCAGAGCGTCCCTCCATTGGCCACCGCACTGATCAGGGAAGCGAGTTGAATAGGGGTGACGAGATTATACCCCTGGCCGATGGCCACCGAAATCGTCTCGCCCGGATACCAGGGCTCGTTGCGTTCCCGCTTCTTCCAGGCAGCCGAGGGGACCAGCCCGCTCTTTTCGTGCGGCAGATCGATTCCCGTCTTCTCCCCGAGACCGAAGCCCCTGGCATAGCGGGCGATGGTATCGATCCCGAGTTTGTTGCCGAGCCGGTAGAAATAGACGTCGCATGATTCCACAATGGCGCCATGTAAGGTGAGGATACCATGTCCTCCCGGCTTCCAATCCCGATAGATACGCCTCCCAAAGGGGAAATAGCCGGGACAGTTGACCGCGGTTTGGGGTTGTACCGCTCCCTCTTCCAGCCCGGCTGCGGCCATGACAATCTTGAAAACCGATCCTGGGGGGTACTGGCCTGCGATAGCGCGATTCTGCAGCGGATGCCGGGGATCGAGGAGCAGGCGCATCCAGTCACGGCGGCTAATTCCCTTGGCAAAGAGGTTCGGATCAAAAGCCGGCCTGCTGACCAGGGCCAACACCTCCCCGCTTTGCGGGTCCAGGACAACCACCGCTCCAGCATATTCATCCGAGAGTTCCTCTTCTATGTAGCGCTGTAAGGGGAGGTCGATGGTTAAGACCACGTTATGACCGGGCCGTGGCGGGATACTCCTCAACACACGTAACTCCCGTCCCACCACATCGACCTCTATCTGCTTGCGCCCTTTTTGCCCCCGTAACACCGATTCAAAGTACTGCTCAATCCCATACTGGCCGATGAAATCCCCTCGCTGGTACCCTTCCTTTCTCTTCTTCTTCCATTGCGCTTCATTGATCTCCCCGATATATCCGAGTACATGCGCCGCCACCTCTCCCAGGCGATAGCTCCGGAGCGGTTCGACTTCCAGGGACAGGCCGGGGAAATCCCAGCGATGCTCAAGGAAGTAGGCTACCTGGCCGCGGTTAAGATCACGGGCAATCGGAATCGTCTGGTACGCGGAACTGGTCTTGAGCTTCCTTTCTACTTCCTGACCATCCAGCCCGAGCTCCTCGGTTAAGAAGAGGAGGGTCCGCTTCATGTCCGGGACATCCTCCGGTCGCAGGAAGAGGTTGAAAGAGGGACGATTGGTCGCCATCGCCCTCCCTGCCCGGTCCAGGATCTTCCCCCGGATATCGCGTTGGGAAACGATACGTACCCGATTCTCCTCCGCCTTCCGGGCATAGTACTGTCCCTGCAGGATCTGGAGGTGCCAGAGCCGTAAGAGGAAGAGGATAAAGCAGAAGACCACCCCTCCCATCAGCAGGGCAATGCGGAACCGGAGCACTTCTCCATTGCCGGGACTACGATATCGAGCCATAGCGATCCATCCCCCTGACTGCTCTCTCTCCCCTGCGTTTCCAACGGGAGTCAAAGTGCAATATCCCTTCTAACAACGGCGTACCGATCAACAGCGTCACCAGGAATCGAGAAAAGAAGGTCGGGAGGAACAACTCGAGCGGGAAGAGCTCGGGGAGGAGGAGGGTGGAGAGGAAGAGAAAGCAGAGGCTATCCACGACAATTGCTCCCCCGACAAAGAGCGCGTCCACCCAAAACGAAAACTGCAAGACATGTCTCTGCGCCTCCCCTGCCAGCCAGGCGATGACCCCTTTGGCCAGGGCATGGGGTCCCAGAAGCTCTGTAGACAGGATATCCTGGACCAACCCGATCCCCAGGCCGAGGAGCCCACCTTTTTCCTTGCCCCAGACCAGCCCGGCATAGAGGGCAGCGATGATCAGCAGATCCGGCATCTTCCCTCCTAGGAGGCGAGAGAGGTAAAGGTTCGTCTGCAAGAAGAACAGTCCCCAGAGAATGAGTAGCGTGTAGAGTGTGGCCATAGGCCTCCTCAGTTTGCTCGGGTGATAACCAGTACCTCCTCAAGGCGGGAGAAATCGACACTGGGCAGGATGGTTACCGAGTGAAAAATCGGTGAGGCGTGCTCATCAATACTCTGTACCACCCCTACCTCGATCCCTTTGGGAAAGATCCCTCCCATCCCTGAAGAGATGATGCGATCTCCACGGCGAATATCTGCGCCGCGCGGAATATAGCGCATCTCCACGATCCGCTGTCCGCGTCCCACCACCACCCCCCGGGCCCGCGTACGTTGCACCAGGGCATCAACAGCACTCCGCGCATCGGTGATGAGCATGACTTTGGAAAAATAAGGGGTGGCCTGAATGATCTGCCCGACGATCCCCTCATGGGTGACCACAGCCATCCCCTTTTGCACTCCCTGCCGGGTCCCTTTGTTGATATAGAGGATCTCTGACCAGTTGCTGGCATCCAACCCGACCACTTCGGCCGGAGTAACGGTAAAGGCGTTCTGTTGGGGAAATTGAAAAAGCTTCTGCAGGCGTTTATAGCGGAAGAGTTGCTCCTGCAGGCGGTTTCGCTCCTCTTTGAGCCGGCTGATCTCTGCCTGCAACCGGAGATTCTCTTCCTGCACCTCTACCAGGTAGACATAACCGTACCAGAGGTTTCGTATGCCATGAAACAGCCTGGTTGCCTCGGCCTGTATAGGGAGGAAGAGCGAGGTGATGGCTGATTCGACAAAGGTGGTCTCCAGCTGCCCCCGCGCCCGTAAGGTCAGCACCATCAACATCCCGATACCGAGGAGGAAAAGACCGATCTTCCACCGCCGCTTTTCCAGCGTTCTTCTTGTGTACACCTCTCCCACCCACGCTGGAACAATACAAATCGTTGCCGGGGAGAGACGTCCTCTGCCATCCCTGCCGCCTCATCACCGGCCCAGGACCTCTCCTTCCCCCTATCGTATCGGCCACTGCAGGCCAGAAGTTTAGGCCATACCAGCCTCCCGGAGGAGGTGGCCTCCCAGGACATCCGCATCCCTGCAGGGCACCGTCTCTTCTCCCCTTCTTAGGGAAGGCCAGGAAAACAAAATCACTATTATGTGTGGAATCTATATTAATGGTGAAAATATCGTTGCATTCAATTTAGCAATTTCTTCACCAAATATCAACTCAAACTGCAGTATAGGGAGAGATTTTTTTCACCGATCCTCGAGAGGGGAGGGGCAGAGGAGAAAATCGGTCTTGACTTCTTCTCCTTTCCCGGGTAAGCTGGCCTACGATTCCACCTCATATCCCTGGTCTAAAAAGGCCGTGAAAGAACAAGAGGTTTGTGGGAGGAGAGACATGATCATTATCGATGCCCAGGTACATATCTGGGGCGCCAATACACCGGAGCGGCCATGGGCCCCGGAACGAGCTCATCTGGCCCACCGGCCCCAGCCCTTTGGGAAGGACGACCTCCTGCGTGAAATGGAGGCTGCTGGCGTGGATCGTGTGGTCATTGTCCCCCCCTCCTGGGAAGGAGATCGCAATGATCTGGCCCTGGAAGCAGCCCGCCAGCATCCAGAC
>RFHZ01000725.1 GCA_003696125.1 Nitrospinota bacterium | reverse complement strand
GTCGCAGGTACTCGATCGCCTTCTCCATATCCCCACCGGTCTCGGTCAACGCTTTCTTACAATCCAGGATTCCTGCACCGGTCTTCTCGCGTAAATCCTTTACCATTTCGGCTGTAACGGTCATAAACTCTTTTCCCCTTCTCCATTCAGCTCTTCCACCTTTTCCCCTTCCTTCTCGACGCTGCCCTCTTCTGGTGTCCCTTCCCCTTCCATCGGGATCTCCATCTCGACTCCCAGCTCCTGTTTCCCTTCTAACACCGCATCGGCGATCTTCATCGTCACCAGGCGAATGGCGCGAATGGCATCGTCGTTACACGGGATAACATAGTCGATGTCATCAGGATCGCAGTTGGTATCGACCATGGCCACGGTAGGAATGCCAAGCTTTTTGGCCTCATGAATCGCAATCCGCTCCTTGCGAGGGTCCACGACATAGACCACAGATGGGAGGGTCCGCATCTCTTTGATCCCACCGAGGAACTTCTCCAGCTTCATCCGTTCCTTTTCCAGCTTCAGCACCTCTTTCTTGGGTCGCGCCTCATAGAGCCCTTCCAGCTTCATGGTTTCCAGTTCATGGAGACGCATGATCCGCTGCTGAATGGTGGAGAAGTTGGTCAGGGTACCACCCAGCCAGCGCTGATTGACATAGAACATACCACAGCGCTCTGCCTCTTCTCTGACCACATCCTGCGCCTGTTTTTTGGTGCCAACGAAGAGGACCGTTCCTCCCTGAGCCGCACACTGGCGCACAAACTCATAGGCCTCCTGGAACTTGCGCAGGGTCTTCTGCAGATCGATGATATAGATGCCGTTGCGCGAGCCAAAGATGTATTTCTTCATTTTGGGATTCCAGCGATTAGTCTGGTGCCCAAAATGGGACCCTGCCTCTAAAAGTTGTTTCATCGTGACTACAGCCAAGTCGTTTCTCCTCCTCTGTCCTCCTACCCTTACACCCTGGGGATACGATAATATCAGGCCTTTAAAGACCCTCAGGGCTCTCTCTGCCTATAAAAATCCCCTAACGACATTACCACAACTCTACGGGGTTTGCAAGCAAAAAACGGCACAGGCCTGTCTTAGCGCTTCGAGAACTGGAAGCGGGCTCGCGCACCACGTTGCCCGTATTTCTTCCGCTCTTTAATCCGGGGATCCCTGGTGAGAAAGCCGGCCCGCTTGAGGGGCTCGCGTAGCTGGGGATCGTAGGCCAGCAGAGCCCGGGCAATACCGTGGCGCACCGCCCCTGCCTGCCCGGAGAGGCCACCACCACGCACATTCACCTTTACATCAAACGTGCCCTGCGTGTTGGTCACCTCAAACGGCTGGTTAATCACCATCCGTAGGGTCTCCCGGTGAAAGTACTCCTCCACCGGCCGCTTGTTCACCGTGATCTTTCCCTCACCCAGCTTCATCCAGACCCGTGCTACGGCGCTTTTCCGTCTTCCGGTACCGTAAAATTGTCCTTCCATGACTCGCTATCTTCCCTCCTCTGTTCGCCTGACAGGTTACACTTCCAGCGGCTGTGGCTGCTGCGCCTGGTGGGGATGCTCTGGGCCAGGATAGATCTTCAGCTTTTTCAACATCTGTCGTCCCAGCTTGGTCTTGGGCAACATCCCCCGTACCGCCGTCTCCAGGAGTCTTTCCGGCTTGCGTTCTCGCAACTGTTCCGCCGTAAACGCCTTCAATCCCCCCGCATATCCGGTGTGATGGTAGTAAACCTTGTCCTTCCACTTATTCCCGGTCAGATGGATCTTGGCCGCATTGATGACCACGACAAAATCTCCGGTATCGACATGCGGGGTATAGATCGGTTTGTGTTTTCCCCGTAAGATCCTCGCTATCTCTGTTGCCAGACGGCCTAAGGTCTTCCCGTCGGCATCTACCAGATACCATTGCCGCTGTACCGTCTCTTTCTTTGCCACAAATGTCTTCATCCTTACTCCTTCCCCTACTCCTGGACCTGGAAAGCGTCTTTGATCAACTCGATGGCAGGAAGGGCCGCATCCTGTTGCCGGGTAATCGCCACGATATCAAAGCGACAGGGACGATCTGTCCATCCCTGCTCCAGGAGGTAATACCAGGCCACCTGTTGCAGTTTATGCTGTTTGTGATACCCGACCGCCTGCTGGGGAGGACCATAGGACTGCGAGGTCCGGGTCTTTACCTCAACAAAAACCACCGTCCCGCCCTCCTCTGCCACCAGATCGATCTCCCCCAGCGGGCAGTGGTAGTTACATGCCAGTATCCGATACCCCTGGGAGCGCAGGTACCGCCGGGCAACCTCTTCTCCCCATCTCCCCAGCTTCTGCCGCCGGTGCATCAGAAGCGTTTCTCTTTGATACGGGCCGCCTTTCCACGGCGCTGACGCAGGTAGTAAAGCTTGGCTCGTCGCACCCGTCCTCGACGCACCACCTCGATCTTCTCGATGCGGGGAGAGTGCAGGGGAAATATCCTCTCTACCCCGATCCCGTAAGAGACCTTGCGCACCGTAAACGTCTCCCGGATTCCCCCTCCTTTGCGGGCGATAACCACCCCCTCAAAGACCTGGGTCCGTTCCTTCTCCCCTTCGACAACCCGAAAGGAGACCCGGACCGTATCCCCCGGATTAAAGGAGGGGATCTCCGGTTTCAACTGGGTCTTTTCCAGAAAATCGATCATGTTCATGAGCTCACTCTCTCCTTCTCTCTTATGGCATAAGATTCCTGTGACGGCTTCTGCCCGGAAGAGGCATCCTGCGTTTCCGCTCCTTGCTGCCAGGCCAGGGTGCGGAGGAAACGGCGATCCTCCTCCGAGAGCCTGGCCCGGCTCAGAAGCTCTGGCCTGCGTTGCCATGTCTTCTTTAGCGCCTCCCGACGACGCCAGGCAGCAATGGCCTGATGGTTACCGGAGAGGAGGATGTCCGGTACCCGGTACCCTCGATATTCCGCAGGGCGTGTATACTGGGGTGCATCGAGCAGGCCCTGGGCAAAAGAATCCTGGCGAAGGGAATCCTCGTTCCCCACCACCCCGGGCAGCAGACGCACCACCGCATCGATCACCACCAGGGCGGGGAGTTCTCCCCCGGTCAGGACATAATCCCCTATGGAAAGCTCCTCATCCACACAACACTGCACCACCCGTTCATCCACCCCGCCGTAGCGTCCACAGAGGAGCAGAAGCCGCTTCTCCCTGGCCAGCTCCTGCGCCTTGTCCTGCGTGAAGAGGGTGCCCTGGGGGGTCAAGAGGATTACTTTAGCAGGAATTCCCTGCCGTTGCAAGGCCTCCACCCCTCGCATCAGGGGTTCGGGCTTCAAAATCATGCCCGGTCCCCCCCCGTAAGGAGGCTCATCGGTGACCCGATGCCGATCGGTAGCGAACTGGCGCAGATCATGGATACGGATGGTGACCTTCCCCCTTTCCTGGGCGATCCGCAGGATACTCTCCTGCAGGGGAGAGGTAAATATGTTGGGGAAAAGGGTCAAAACGTCAATTTCCATCGGTACCCAGCAGTCCTGGTAGCAGTCGAATAACCATGCGCTGCGCCGTGAGATCGATCTGCTGCACGATCTCCCTCGTCATGGGCAGAAACCACTCCTCCTCTCCCTGCCTTACCACGAGGAGATCGCTGCTCCCGAAACTCACCACCTCGGCCACCGTTCCCAGATACGATCCCTCCTCACTGTACACCGCCAATCCTTCCATCTCAAACCAGTAGTACTCTCCCTCGGGCAGAGGAGCAAAGGCTTCTCGGGGGAGGACCACACTGTAGCCCACCCACTGCCGTGCCGCCTCCAGGGAATCACACCCCTGAAAGTGAAAGATGAGGAAGTGCTTGTGCTGCCAGCAGCGTTCAACGACAGCCGGTATCCTCTGCTCTCCCTTCTGCAAGACGACCTCGGGCAGCGCCAGGTAAAAGTCGGGTTCCCCAAAACGCGGGGAGACGCGTACCGCCCCCCTGTTCCCCTGGGGTCGAACGATTCGCCCGATTTCGATGAAAGTCTGTGCCATGATGGAGAGTCGAGGATCTCGACTGAAACCCTCTGCGCCTTTGTAGCGCTCTATTCCAGAATTTCCAGCACGGCGCGTTTCTGGGCTTTGGTCGCGGCAGCATTCAGAATGGTACCAAGGGCACGCGCCGTCTTTCCCTGCCTGCCGATCACCTTGCCCAGATCGCTCTCGGCCACCTTCAACTCGATGACCGTCGTCTTCTCCCCCATCACCTCTTCCACCTCCACCTGCTCTGGATGATCGACAAGCGCCTTCGCAATATAGAGCACTAACTCCTTCATCTCCCTCCTCCACTCGTCACCTGAGGCCACCACTTCATGGTCGGTCGTCTACACCACTGGCGAGGGATCGGCTAAGGATGAAGCTCTGCCCACAGTCCAGCTTTCTTCAAGAGTCCCTTCACGCTGTCGGTCGGCTGGGCTCCCCGTTTCAGCCACTCCTGCAGGCGTTCCTTTTCCACCTTGAGTTCAAACGGATCGGTCAGGGGATTATAGAAGCCGAGCTTTTCAATGATCCGTCCATCTCGCGGAGAACGAGAGTCTGCAACAACCAAGCGATACATCGGCCGCTTTTTGGCACCGATGCGTTTCAGGCGAATTTTTACGGCCACGCGACTTCCTCCTTCACTATCCTAAGAAGAGCCTGCCTAAGGGGACCTTCCCTTTCTTTCCCTTGCTAAACTTTTTCAGCAGTTTTTGCGTCTGCATGAACTGTTTTAACAGTCGATTCACATCCTGTACCGTGGTTCCACTCCCCCGGGCAATCCGCTTGCGCCGGCTCCCGTTAATGATCTCGGGATGACGTCGTTCCTGGGGCGTCATGGAGTTGATGATCGCCTCGATCTTCACCAGTTCCCTTTCATCGACCTGCACATTCTTCAACTGCTTCATCCCCGGGAGCATCCCGAGCAACTGATCGAGAGGACCCATGCTCCGCACCTGCTGGAGTTGTTCCTTGAAATCCTCCAGGGTGAAGGCCGCCTTCCGGAGCTTTTGCTCCATCTCTCTGGCCTTCTCTGCACTCATCGTCGCTTCGGCCTTCTCGATCAGGGAGAGGATATCCCCCATCCCCAGGATACGGGAAGCGATACGATCCGGGTGAAACGGTTCCAGCGCATCGAGCTTCTCCCCGGTCCCCACGTACTTGATCGGGGTCTGGGTGACGGCGCGAATGGAGAGGGCAGCCCCGCCCCGGGCATCACCGTCGAGTTTGGTCAAAATGATGCCGCTCAGGCCCAGGGTTTCGTGGAAGGTCTTGGCCACATTCACCGCATCCTGGCCGGTCATGCTATCGGCAACGAGTAGCGTCTCCTGGGGAGAAAGTTCCTGTTTCAAAGTCACCAGCTCTGCCATCATCTGCTCATCGATATGCAGACGACCCGCCGTGTCGATGATCACCACGTCTGCATGTTGCTGTACCGCCTCCCGCATCGCCTGCCGGCAGATCTCTACCGGATCCTGGGCAGGAGAGGAGGGATAGACCGGCACCTGGAGCTCTTCCCCCAGGATCTTGAGCTGGTCGATCGCTGCCGGCCGGTACACATCGGCCGGAACCAGGTAGGGATAGTGGCCTTCCTTGCGCAGGCGCTTGGCCAGTTTCGCCGCCGTAGTCGTCTTTCCTGATCCCTGCAACCCAACGAGCATGATGCAGGTGGGCGGGATGGGGGCAAACTGCAGCCTGCTCTGCTCCCCTCCCATCAGCGCGATCAGCTCTTCATGAACGATCTTGACCACCTGTTGTCCAGGGGTTAGACTCTGCAGCACCGTCTCCCCCAGCGCCTTTTCCCGTACCCTCTCCGTAAACTCTTTGACCACGCTGAAATGGACATCCCCTTCTAAGAGGGCAAGGCGTACCTCCCGCAGAGCTTCGCGAATCTCCTTTTCCGTCAATTTCCCATGACGACGCAGCTTCTTAAAAATACCTTCTAATTTGGATGAGAGATTCTCAAACACCGGGACTGCGCTCCTCTCTTTTTCGCGTGAGGGTAAAAGGGCATTGTATTGTAAATAATGTCGCTTCCCCTGTCAAGTCTCCCTTTCGCTCCTGCCCAGATTTTTGACAGATCCACTTTCCGGGAACATCCGGACTGGCGCTACTGGAGGCGTCGCTCCTCGATTAAGGTCTCGTCTTGATAGATCTGGGCGTAGGTCTCCCCCTGGATCGGAACCAGCAGGCGAATCTCCGAATCGGGAGCCTGTACCTGGTTAAACACCTCCCGCCTCTCTCCTTGCGTGCGAATCACAATCCGGATGCGCTGCGGTTCCGAACCGGCAGGAGTCCGGTAACGAAACAGGGCAAACTTCCCTGCCTCGCCTCCTTGCACCACCCTGTTCGCCTGCACCAGGGTGAGGGAGATCGCGGTCCCCTCCTCCACCCGGGCTCCGGGGAGAGGAGATTGGGCTACTACCGTTCCCGGCTTTCCCTCCTGCTGGTCGGTATACTGGACCGTCCCTATCGCCAGCCGATACGGCTGGATCTCTTCCTGCACCTGGAGCAAAGACTTCCCCCGCAGATCAGGCATCACGTAGGCCGGCAGGGGAGGCCCGGCGCTGACCACCAGCCCGAGTGAGGAGCCGTGGGAGACCTTCTCTCCCGGCAGGAGGTTCTGGGCGAGCACCTTCCCTTCGGCCATCCTCTCCGTGTGCACCCTTACTACCTCCCCTACCTGCAACCCCTGTTCGGCCAGTATGGTCTTGGCCCGAGCCAGGTATTCACCTCGCACCTCCGGCACCTCGGTCTCCAGCAGGCCGGTGCTGAGCACCACCAGGATCTTGGCCCCCCGGGGGAGGCGTTCCCCGGGCAAGGGGTCCTGTTTCACGATATGGTTGGCCGGCACATAGGCACTGGCCACCCGATCGCTGATCTCCAGTCCCAAGCCCTTTTTCCCGACCAGATCAGACGCCGCCACCAGCTCCTGTCCCACCAGGTTGGGGACGAGTACCTCCTCGCTCCGCAGAAACCACCCCACACTGAGCAGACCGCTCACCATGCCCAGCAACAGTAAGACGACAGCCGTAAGGAGGATACGACGCATGGAGCTGGTCTCCTCTCATGTCCGTCGGAGTCGGATCACAAAGCCACCATCCATCTCCAGGTCTCCCGGGAAGAGACGAAGAGAGGTGTGGGAGGAGTCGAGGAAAGGGGTCAAGGCGGCAGGCAGCAGGGGAGAAAGGGGATCTGGGGTAAACGCGGGATGGGACTGGAGGAAGCGGCGTACCACCTCTTCCGTCTCTTCAGGTTCAAAGGAACAGACGCTGTAGACCAGGACCCCTCCGCGACGCACAGCCAGAGCGAGTTGCTCCAGCAGATGACTCTGCCGGGCCCTCATCTCCTCGATAAGCGTCTCCTCCTTCTCCCACTTCCCCTCTGGGTGGCGACGGAGCACTCCCAACCCTGAGCAGGGGGCATCGCAGAGGACCAGATCAAAGGGATGACCGAAAGGGAGGGCTCCTGCATCCCCCTGTACGGTGAATACTCCGGATACCGAGACGCCGGCAGTTCTCCTGGAGGCGGTACAGGCGCTTGCGGGAACGATCAAGAGCGATGATGATCCCCTGATCCTGGCTTAAGGCAGCACAGTGGGTGGTTTTCCCTCCAGGAGCGGCACAGGCATCGAGCAGGCAGTTCCCCGGATACGGGGCCAGCAGATAGGAGACCAGCATGGCCCCCTCATCCTGCACCTGAAACCATCCCTGGGAGTATCCGGGTAAAGAGGTGAGAAGGCCTGGATGTTCCAGCAGGCGGATACTCTCCGGCAGCAGGGGGGAGGGAGTTGCGGCGATGCCTGCCTCCTGGAGGAGCTGTAACAGTGCGGTCCTTGTGGTGCGCAGCGTATTGGTGCGCAGCGTTAAGGGGGGACGACGATTGTTGGCCTCACAGATCTGCCGTGCCCGCTCTACCCCCCAGGTCGCCACCCACCGCTCGACCATCCAGCGGGGGTGAGACTCCACCACGGTCAGATAGCCGATCGGATCCCTGTCCCAGGGAGGATAGGGCAGATCGGATCGTTGTCGATAAGCTTCCCGTAACACCCCGTTCACCAGGTTAGCCGTACCCCGGTGTCCAAAGCGTTTGGCAAGTTCCACGGTCTCATGGACGGCGGCAAAAGGGGGGATCCGTTCCAGGAAGAGGAGCTGGTACAACCCCAGGCGCAAGATGTAACGAATGCTGAGCGGGAGCTTCTCCGGTCGTTTCTCGACCAGATGATCGATGATCCAGTCCAGGCGATTCCTCCAGCGATAGACCCCGTAAACCAGTTCGTGGAGTAGAGCCCTTTCGGCCGGTGCCAGGGAGGCCTGATCCTGTACCCGGTGTAAGAGCCGGTCCAGCGGGATACGTTTCCGTTCTCGATCCAGGAGGAGAGCCAGGGCCAGGGTACGCGCCCCTCTCTCCCGGGATTCTGACGCCTTTTGCTGTGGAGCCATTGCCCTCATCCTCATGCTCCCAACCGCTCTCCCGGATGAAGCGGATACCCGGCCAGGTACTCCCTCACCGGCATCCGCCGCCTGTTCTCCGGTTGCACCTCCCGCAGCAACAGGGTCCCTTCCCCGGCACTCACTTCGATGGCCTCCTTCTCCACCCTGATCACCTCTCCCGCCTCCCGGTCAACCGGCCTGTCGGTCCAATCTGCCCACCAGATCTTCAACCGGCTGCCCTGGCGAAAGGTATAGGCGCCTGGCCAGGGAATCACCCCCCGGATCAGGTTATAGATATCGCGTGCCCGTCGGGTCCAGTCGATGTGCCCATCTTCTTTTTTCAGGCGAGGTGCATAGGTCGCGTACCGCTCCTCCTGTGGCCGGGGAACCACCGTCCCCTCCTCTATCAATTTTAGCGCTTCCTGTAAGCACTCCGCTC
>RFHZ01000010.1 GCA_003696125.1 Nitrospinota bacterium | reverse complement strand
TGCCACTATAGGCCTGCATCAACGCTTCGTATCCGGCCCGATCCTTGGCCGGACCGGTCCGACCGGCGACCGAGACTGCACAGTAGACCAGGCCGGGATTGAGCTCCCGCAGCGTTTCATATCCCAGGCCAAGCCGCTCCATGGTGCCGGTACGGAAGTTTTCCACCAGCACATCCGCTTTGGCGATGAGACGCCGGCAGATCTCCTGTCCTTCCGGCGTTTTCAGGTTCAGGGTCACGGAGCGCTTATTCCGGTTCATGGAGAGATAGCCTGCCGATTCTCCCTGGACAAAGGGAGGCCAGGTTCGGGATTCGTCCCCCCCCTCCGGTGATTCGACTTTGATCACATCTGCTCCCATGTCGCCCAAGAGCATGGCACAAAACGGACCAGCCAGAACTCGTGACAGATCGATGACTCTGATTCCCTCCAGCGCACCCGCCATTCTCTTCTCCTCCTTTTCCTCTCGGGATGCTTTACACCATGCTGCTGTTTCAACTGATCCATTCTGGGGGGAGGTGACAGACACTGTTGAACGACGTCATCTGGACCTGCTCTGGGGTAATCAACAGCGTGGAAACGGCGGTATTCCACACCTCGCCCAACCAGTTGCGTTGCAGGATCGGGTAGCCGATAAACGCGCCGAGCAGGAGCCGGATAAAAGTCCCGTGGGAAACAAAGATCACACGCTCTTGGCTCCGGGCAAAGCGGGCAATCGTCTGCTGCACGACCCGTTCTGCACGTGTCTGCGCTGCTTCGAGCCCTTCAAACGGCTTGCCTTTCCACCACCCCCGCTCATCGATCTCTGCTGGTATCACATACCCCGGAAACTCGGCCCTTATCTCGTCCCGTGTCATCCCGGCACACCCGACATAAGTCGCCGGATCGGTACCGCGCATCACGCCTCCCTGTTCGTGCAGATCGATCCAGATTTCCGGTGTCAGGCCGGTTGCCTGGCGGAGATAAGCGGTTGTCTCCAGCGCCCGGCGAAAAGGACTGGTAAAGAGTCGCGTTATTCCTGCAGAGGTAAACCGTTCTGCCACCCGTGCTGCCTGCTGGTGGCCGAGCCGGGTGAGCGAAGGATCTTCTACACGTTGTGCTGGATTCGCATTATTTCCCGATTGCGCATGCCGGATCAGATAGAGCTCCATCCTCTTCTCTCTTTCCCTCCTCTAAACATACCAGGAACGCAGGAAAAGCGCAACACCTCTCTTGCTGCAATCTCCCTGTCTCCTCCCCTCTGAGCAGATGAGCCTGGGGAAAAGACCGATCCTCTCCCCAGACCCCCGCGTATAGTATAGCTATTCCCCTGGCCCAGCAGCAAGCCGGATGGGTACCCTTTCCCCTCTGCTTCATCAGGCAACACGCCCCAAAGTGGATGGCCGCTCTAAGGGAACCGGCTACCAGGATCATCCAGGCTCCTGCCTTTTGCCCAAACGGAGCGAGAATCGGGAACGAAGAATCCCTTCACCTGCTGTCTTTTTGTATCACTTCATGAGAACATACCCTTTCTGGATAAATTTTTTTCAGAAAGGGCATTTTTTCTCTTGCTTTTGAAGATGGTTTCCTCTATAGAATGAACATGCATCTGGTATCCGCGGTCCGGGAACAGGTGGCAGGCTGTCCGGGGCACCGGACCGGTACTGCGAGAAGGGAGGGGCATATATGGAGTCTAAAAGACAGGAGTACTTCAGTGTATTCCGTGAAATCAGCAAGGATATCCTCTCTACCCTCGACCTGAAGGAGGTGCTCAAGAGCATTGTCGAACAGGTAACCAGGGCCATGGAAGCCAAGGGGAGTACGCTCAGGCTCCTCGATGAACGCAAGCGCACACTGGAGCTGGTTGCCGCCTATGGACTCAGTGAGACCTATCTCCACAAGGGGCCGATCGATGCCGAGAAGAGCGTGGCCGAAGCCCTGCAGGGGAGAGCAGTCGCCGTGCTGGATGCCACCACCGATCCCCGTGTCGAGTACCCGCAGGCAGCCCGCGAGGAAGGGATCGCCTCCATCCTCTCTGTCCCCCTGATCGTCCGGGAAAAGGTGATCGGGGTCTTGCGACTCTATACAGACACCCCCAGGGTCTTTAGCCGGGAAGAGATCGAGTTTGTCTCTGCCTTAGCCGAACAGAGCGCCATAGCCATCGAACATGCCAGACTCTACGAGCAGGTGAGGGAAGACTACACCACGCTGATGAACGATTTCTACCTCTGGTTTGAGTCGCGCGAACAGCCGGTCGTCTCTGGGCCAGGAACAGGGGAGCAAAGCAGGCTGGGATAAAGGGCGCTAGCGTAACAACTGGCGGGCAATGACCAGACGCTGGATCTCTGAGGTTCCTTCCCCGATCTCACAGAGCTTGACATCGCGGAAGTAGCGTTCAACCGGATAGTCTCGCATGTACCCGTACCCCCCATGGATCTGAACCGCCTGATTGCAGGCCCGCATGGCCGCCTCCGAAGCAAAGAGCTTGGCCATGGCCGCCTCTTTTGTCACCACCAATCCCTGATCCTTCCTCGCTGCTGCTCGTAAGACCAGCAGGCGTGCCGCATCCAGCTCGGTAACCATGTCGGCCAGCTTGAACTGGATGGCCTGAAAATGTGCAATCGGCTGGCCAAACTGTTGACGCTGTTTGGCGTACTTGATGCTCTCCTCCAGTGCCCCTCTGCCCAGGCCCAGGGCCATGGCGGCAATACTGATGCGTCCTCCATCCAGGACTTTCAGCGCATCGATAAAGCCCTCGTTCTGCCTGCCCAGCAGGTTATCCCGGGGCACACGCACATCTTCCAGGATGAGCTGGGCCGTATCGCTGGCATGCAGTCCCAGCTTCTCCTTCATCGGGATTGCCTTCAGTCCAGGAGTGTCCCGCTCCACGATAAAGGCAGAGATTCCATGCTGTTTCTTCTCCCTGGCGGTTGCGGCCATGATCACATAGACCCCGGCCACGCTTCCATGGGTGATAAAGATCTTTGATCCGTTTAAGACCCAGGTGTCGCCGTCTAAGACCGCCTGGGTCTCCGTCCCGCTGGCATCACTCCCCGCATTCGGTTCGGTCAGGCCCCAGGCCCCTAGTACCTCTCCCCGGGCCAGGGGAACCAGGTAGCGGCGTTTCTGCTCTTCGGTCCCGGCCAGATAGATATGGTTAGAGCAGAGGGAGACATGGGCAGCGACGGTGATTCCTACCGAACCATCCACCCGCGAGAGTTCTTCAACGGCCAGGGCATAACTGACATAGTCCATGCCTGCCCCCCCGTACTCGGGTGGGAAGATGATGCCGAGGATACCCAGGCTGGCCAACTGCTTGACGATCGGCCAGGGGAAGGCGTAGCGTTTGTTATAGTCGGCAATGACCGGTGCGATCTCCTTTTCGGCAAACTCGCGCACCGTCTGCTGGATCAACTGCTGTTGTTCGGTTAATCGAAAGTCCATCTTCTCCTGCCTTTCTAGCTGCCATCGAGTTGCGGTATCTCCACCCAGGCCCGTCGTTTCCAGGACTCCATGGCCATCTCGGCCAGTTGTACCCCCTTGGCTCCCTGGAGGAAGTTCCAGGGAAAAGGCTCACCACAGACCACGTGTTTAAGAAAACGCTCCCATTGCGCTTTAAACGCATTCTCATACGGTTGGGTATCCGGCACCTCGCTCCAGTGGGCAAAGAAATCGATCGGCTGGTCCACATCCGGATTCCAGACCGGCTTGGGGGTGGCGGTATAATGCTGGGCCCAGCATTTCCGCAAGCCCGCCACTGCCGATCCTCTGGTGCCATCGACCTGGAGGGTGAGCAGATCGTCTCGCCGTACCCGCACACACCAGGAGGAGTTGAAGTGGGCGATGACACCGGTAGCGAGTTCAAAGGTGACGTAACAGGCATCCTCGGCGGTACAGGCGTACGGCTTCCCCTGCTCGTCGAAACGGGTAGGGATATGGGTGGCACCCAGGCAGGAGAGGGCTCGCGGCTCGCCAAAGAGGTTTTGCAATAGATACTGCCAGTGACTCAGCATGTCGAGGATGATCCCCCCTCCCTCCTCCTGGCGATAGTTCCAGGAAGGGCGTTGAGCCGGGATCAGATCCCCTTCAAACACCCAGTACCCGAACTCTCCCCGCACCGAGAGGATCTGGCCGAAGAACCCGCTGTCGATGAGGAGCTTGAGTTTGATCATGCCCGGTAACCAGAGCTTATCCTGCACCACCCCGTGTTTGACCCCGGCCGCCTCTGCCGCCTGAAACAGTTCAAGCGCGGTTTGCGTATCCATGGCGAGCGGCTTCTCGCAGTAGATGTGTTTTCCCGCCTTGATGGCGGCCCTGACCGCTTCAGGACGCCGTCCGGTGATCTGCGCGTCGAAATAGACCGTGTACCGGTCATCGCTCAACACAGCATCCAGATCGGTGCTCCAGTCCTGGATGCCGGTCTGCCGGGCAAGGCGCTCCAGCTTCTCCCGGTTCCGGCCGACCAGGATCGGTTCTGGCCAGATCGTGTCCCCATGAGAACAGGATATCCCTCCCTGCTCCCGCAGAGCACAGATGGAACGAAGGAGATGCTGCTGCGTTCCCATGCGCCCGGTAACACCGTTCATGATGATCCCAACCACATGCCTTGTTGCCACGACTCTCTCTCCTTATCTCGACTGAAATAACCGCAGAGAACGCGGAGAGGAACGGAGTCTTTTGAAATTTATCCCAGAAAGACCCTCTGCGCCTCGGCGTGCTCTGCAGTAAAGTGTTTTTTCCGGTCACGCATGGCGGCAAAATGACCCAGAGAGTAAAAGGGTTAGTGAGAGCTACTCTGAGAGGGAGCTTAACCCAAATCGCTCCGTAATGCAAGTTGAGAAGTGGTTCCTACTTGACTCGAGGGGGAAAGTCTGATATGGTTTGAGCAGAACTGAAGGAGGGAAACGAAGTTTACCTGTAGAGCACCGGTGAGTAAGGATTGAGAGACGTATGTATGCATGGGGGACAGGACAAAGGATCTTTCGCTGCTTTGTACCGGGAGTCCTTATAGCGCTTCTTTGTATACTGGCTCCTGTCAACGGCCTGGCACAAGACACAGACTATCGGGTCGGCTTGGCCCGCATTGTGGAGCGGCTTAAGGATTTCTTCCCCCCGGTAGAAGGAGTGGTGGTCACCCTGCAGGGAAAACAGGTCTACCTCGATCTGGGAGCGGCCAAGGGGATACGCCCTGGCATGGAGCTTTCCGTGTTCCGCGAGGGGAGCGAGTTCAGGCACCCGTTGACCGGCCAGGTCTTGGGGCGCCTGGAAGAGGACATCGGTATCGTCAAGGTGGTCGAGGTGCGGGAGCGCTATTCGGTGGCCGAGATCATGTCCCTGGAAAAGGGGCAAGAGATCCGGGTGGGGGATAAATGCCGGATCACCGGGGGACCGATCCGGTTAGGACTCTTGCCTATCTTGAACCTCTCTCCCATCGGCTTCAATCAGGATATCTTCATCACCTTCCTCCTGGATCAGCTCAGAGCCACCCGTCGTTTCGATGTGGCCGACCCCAACCAGACCACGGTCTGGCTGTTGGAGCGCCATATCGAGTTACAAGACCTCACCCAACCGGCAGGTATAGACAGGCTGAAGGCAGACTTTCCGGTCGACTATCTCCTCTTTTTGCCGGTAGAGCAACTGGAAGGACGCCTGGTCCTTCATGCGAAACTCATCTCCATCAAAGTGGGTGATGTCCATGAGCTCACCTCAGTGATCATCCAGGATCCTTCCCAGCTCCAGCAGTCGCCGTTTCAACAACCGCTGGTGGGAACGAGTGGTCCCTCTTCTTCTATCTGGGAGCTGCGCAGCCAGCAGCCGATCTGGAGCGTCAACCGTCCCTTTGGAGGACCGGTAGACGCCATCCGACGCAGCCAGCGGCTCAAGAGGCGCCTCCGGGGAATGGCGATCGGTGATGTGATGGGCAAAGGAGAAAATCTCATCGTCTTGATCGAACAGACCCGGCTCTCCATTCATCGCTGGGATGGACAGCAGCTCAAGCAGGTTTGGGACAACGGGAGCCAGAGTTCGCGAGACTATCTGGCCGTGGATGTCGGGGATGTAAACGGAAACGGTATCGCGGAGATCTTTGTCACCAACATGTTCTTCGGAACCCTCTCCTCCTTTGTGCTGGAGTATAACGGGAAAACCTTCCAGCCGATCTGGGAGCATGTGAACCGTTTCTTCCGGGTGATGCCAGGTGCTCCAGGGAATCCCCCCCTCTTGCTCACACAACGCCTGAGTAGTTCCCCGGAGAGTCCTTTTCTCTCCCCCATCTCTCTCTACGGCTGGCAGGGAGACAGGTACGCCCGGATAGCGGATCTTAATCTCCCCAAAGGGACCTCGGTGTACGAGGTGGCTATCCCTCCGAGCAAAGAGAAGGATGCCCCGCTGGTCCTGGTGACCCCGGCAGGAAAGCTGAGGCTCTGGAAGGATGGGCAATCTCTCTGGGAGAGCAATGCTTTTTACACCGCTCCGGCGGTCCAGTTTATCTACCAGAGAGAAAAGGCGCGGGATACGGTGACCCCAAGCCGCATAGAGAGCGAGGGCTTTATCCGGCATCGTATCCTGTTCCTGGCAGGCGGAGATGGGGAAACCGAACTCTTGGTCACCCGCCCTCACTCTCCAGGAGGCTTTGTGGGTGGCTATTTCGGCAGTGCCAGCTCCTTCCGCATCGGTGGTCCGTCGAATACCCAGGTCGATATCACCTTACTCCGTGATGACGGCATCGGGTTAACGGAAGTCGGGAGTATCACCAGCATAGAAGGCCTGGTCATGGACTACCAGCTCGCCGATGTGGACGGGGACAGCAAACCGGAGATCGTGGTTGCCGTGCAACTCTCCAAGGGAGGACTTTTTAAGAAACCGAGATCGGCCATCCTTCTCTATCCTCTCCCTCCAGACATTGCCGCGGCCTTACGCTAGCCTTTCTCCTCGAGACAGCACCTCTTTCCCCTGCGTATCGGGCAAGGAGTCCTGACCAGCAACAGGTATGGTCTCCCTTCCGCCAGCCCACCTCCAGGGTACCGAGTCCTAGATGAGCAGCTTCCTGTTGGCCTCCAGGGCGGTCAGGAGTTGCTCGATGTCGTCATGGGTGTTGTAGAAGTGGGGAGAGATGCGGAGGTTCTGATCCCGGCTAGACACGATGAGGTTGTGTCCGGCAAGACGGGTGACCAGCGTTGCGACGTCGTGGGAACGCAGGGTAATCAGGGCACCATGCCGCTCTGGGCAAAGCGGGGTAACGATACGGTAGCCCTGACAGAGAGCACCGGTGATCAGATGCGAAGTCAGCTCGGCAATATGGCTTTCAATCGCTGCCGGGCCGATACGCTGGATGATATCTAATCCGGCCAGAGCCGCATACAGGCTGGGAACCGGAGGTGTTCCCGCCTCAAAACGCCGGGCGGTGGAAGCGGGAACATTCCGGTAGATGTCCATGGCAAAGATATCCTCCTGCGCAAACCAGCCGGTAACGGTCGGGATGAGGGCAGGAATACGATCGTGCCGCACGTAGAGGAAGGCCAGTCCAGGAGAAGCCAGCAGGTATTTCAGGGTGCCGCTGACCAGGAAATCGACGGGCAGGCGGCGCACATCGACCGGTGTGGTACCCAGCGATTGATAGGCATCCAGCAACACCATGGCTCCCCAACGATGAGCCAGGGTGGTGATGGCCTCGATATCCTGCTTGGCACCGGTGCAGAAATGCACATGACTGAGGGAGACGAGCAGGGTCTGTTCGTCTACCACCCGGGCAAAAGACTCCAGCGGAATCGTATGACCGCTGACAGGCACATGGACCACGCGGGCTCCACGTCGTTCCTGGGCATGCCAGATCTGGGCCACGGTGGGAAAGGCGAAATCGTCTACCACGATCTTGTTGCGGGAACCGCTGTAGTCAAGACTGCTGGCCAGGGCACTGACGGCAGCAGAGACCGAAGTGAGCAGGGCAATCTCTCCAGGATCGGCGTTAAGTAGCTGGGCCACGGCCGCTCTTACCGCTTCGTAACGTTCGACCCAGTACTCCCACGGAGAGCCCTGCGTTTCCCAATCGTGGAGATAGGCCTCGTACGCGGCACGCACATCGAGCGAGAGAGCCCCCTGCGAACAGCTATTCAGATAGATCTTCTGCCGGAAAATCGGGAAGCGGGATCGCCATAGCGCTGCATCGGGTAAAAGGGGCACGGCTTTCTCCTTTCATTAAAAACTTCTTACCGCCGAGCACGCAGAGATCACCGGGAGGGATACGCCCAAACCGCTCTGTGTTCGACGGTGGAGACCTGGAAGAGTAATGAGAAAAGGGCGCAAAATGCCCGTCGCTGTCATAATAGGCAAGAAGGTGGCTCGAAGTCAAGCAATGGTACCAGGGCGTTTCCGCTTGACAACGGATACTCTTCTCTCGATAATCGGGAAGGGCTTGGTTCAGATGATGAGAAGAAGGGTGGTAAGAGGGAAACAAGGAGTGAGCGATGAGAGAAGCCGTTATCGTTGCAACCGCGCGTACCCCTATCGGCAAGGCCTATCGAGGCGCTTTCAACAACACCGAAGCTCCCACCATGGGAGCCCATGTCATTCGCCAGGTGATCCAGCGGGCCGGTCTGGAGCCGGGTGAGGTGGAAGAGGTGGTGATGGGAGCAGCCATACAGCAAGGCACGCAAGGGTTTAATCTCGCTCGGCAATGCGCCATTGCCGCCGGCCTGCCGGTCACCACAGCCGGGATGACCGTGGACCGGCAGTGCGCTTCCGGCCTGATGGCCATCGCTACCGCGGCCAAGGAGGTGATGGTTGATGGCATGTCCATCACGGTGGCGGGAGGCCTGGAATCGATCAGCCTGGTGCAGAACGAGCACCGCAACCTCTACCGGGCCAAGGATCCCACGGTGATGAAGATCAAGCCGGAACTCTACATGACCATGCTGGATACGGCCGAGGTGGTGGCCAGGCGTTACCAGATCAGCCGTGAGGCGCAAGACCTCTATGCCCTGCAGAGCCAGCAACGCACCGCCGCCGCGCAGCAGGCTGGTAAGTTTGATGATGAGATCGTTCCCATGACCACGATCAAGGCGGTGGTGAACAAAGAGACCCAGGAGGTCACCTACGAAGAGGTGACCCTGCAGAAAGACGAGGGGAATCGACCGCAAACCACGCTGGAAGCTCTACAGGGCTTAAAGCCGGTGCGGGAAAACGGTGTGATCACCGCCGGCAACGCCTGCCAGCTCTCCGATGGTGCCTCGGCCTGTGTGGTCATGGAAGGAAAGCTGGCCGAGAAGAGGGGACTGCAGCCGCTCGGCATCTACCGGGGGATAGCGGTAGCCGGTTGTGAACCGGACGAGATGGGGATCGGCCCGGTCTTTGCCGTGCCCAAACTGCTGAAACAGCACAACCTGACCATCGATGATATCGGCCTGTGGGAGCTGAATGAGGCCTTTGCCGTGCAGGTCATCTACTGTCGCGATCGCCTGGGTATCCCGAATGAGAAGCTGAACGTCAACGGGGGAGCGATCTCTATCGGCCATCCCTATGGCATGAGCGGGGCACGGATGGTCGGTCATGCCCTTATCGAGGCCAGACGGCGGGGAGAGCGCTACGTGGTGGTCACCATGTGTATCGGGGGAGGCATGGGAGCGGCCGGGCTGTTCGAGGTGGCCTGATTTTCTTCCAGAGGAGTAAGGGAGGATAATAACTGTCGGACAGATAAAAAGCGCAGAGGACTCTGCGGTAGAAATCTTTTGTAGCGTTAAGGAGGTATCCGATGCACTCCTACATCGATAGTCACAACCACATGCAGGCCCTGAGCTGGGATGACTGGGAGCTTTTGGGGATGTCGGGCATGGTCGGTGCGGTGCTCTCTTGCGGTAACCCCCATGTGTAC
>RFHZ01000724.1 GCA_003696125.1 Nitrospinota bacterium | reverse complement strand
GTCCTGGACCTCTGGAGGCCAGAGCCACTCATACTCCTCACGTTCGCTTCCGTAATCGAAAGGTTTCAGGATGCGGCTGGTTTGCAGACGGTGTCGTAACGCTTCTGTCTGGGCCTGATCAACCCTTCCATTCCGTATCACCACGCCATACTCAGACTCTGCTGCTTCTCTAGTGATGAATTCATCCTCCACATCCTTCAACACTTTGTCCGGATCCCGGTCTAGAGGATCGCCATAGCCCCCTCCACACGGTGTCATGATCTGCACCAGATCATACGGCTCGAGCTTGAGGATGTCGATGATACCAATATTTTGCTCCTGTTCCGTCCCTGGATTGACCTTGGTGAGTGCGCGTGTTCCTGCACTTCCTCCTTTCCTCCCCCAAGGGCGAAAACGGTGTCGTTCCATACCCCGTGCCGTCACGATACAGTGCGGGGTAAAGACCTGAAATCGAAAATCGACTCCTAATCCTCCGCGAAACTGGCCAGCAGGGAGCGTGTCGTCAGGGAACATGTATTTATGCACCAGGATAGGGATATCTGCTTCCAGCATCTCGGTAGGGATGTTGCGTAAGAAGCCGGCCGAGAAGTCTCCTCCATCGATCCCATCCTTGACCGGTCGTCCCCCTGATCCTCCCTGCATCGGTTGCAGCACGCTCACCTTGTAGCCACCACTCTGATAGTCGGGCATCGAGATGAGCACAATGGCCACCTGTCCCGCTCCTGCAGCAGGTACCACATCGTCGATCGCCTGGGAGAGGGCACCAAAGGTGACATCGATCACCCGAATAGCGGTGGCATAGCGGATCCCACAGGAGGCGGGTGGCACCGGATTCAGAAGCGTACCGGAGGGTACCGTGGTATGGACGGGTCGTAAGATCCCTTTATTCAGAGGAATACTCGGGTTTTTCGTGCGCAAGAATGTAACCAGTCCTACGGTCAACCAATGATGCGTCTTCCCAAAAGTCGGCACGTTGAATGCAGCACGAATTTGAGGATCGGTACCAGTAAAATCGAGGTACATGTCCGAGCCCTGTACAGTTAGCGCCAGCTTGATTCGTAACGGAATCTGCGTGGTCACATCCCCTTCGACATAATCGGAAAAGGTATAGGTGCCATCAGGAATATCGGCGATGATGGCTCGTGCAGATTGTTCCCCGTACGCTAAGAGATCGGTGATCCCCTGCTTTACCGTTTCGACTCCGTACCGCTCGATGACCTCGGTCAGACGACGCTCTCCCGTGTTCAGGGCAGCAAGCAGGGCTTTGAGATCTCCCCAGTTCTGTTCAGGGATACGGCAGTTGGCCAGTATCATGTCCAGCAGTTCTTGATCGAGCTTCCCCTCACGGTAGAGTTTCCGGGGAGGGATGATCAGGCCCTCCTGGTAGATATCATAAGCCGAGGGGGCGATACTCCCTGGTACCAACCCCCCGACATCAGAGGAGTGGATGAAGTCCCAGAGGAAACAGATCAACTCTCCTTTATAGAAAAAGGGCTTATAGAGATGGATGTCCGGGAGATGGGTACACATGCCCCCGGTCGTATAGGGATCGTTGGTGATGATCACATCTCCGGGACGGTACTCCGGGATGGTGGCAATCGCATCTTCCATCGGCATGCCCAGCATATTGGCGACCCCGACCTCTTGGGGATAGGCAAAGAGTTCTCCGGTAGGTGCTACCAAGCCGACTCCATAGTCCTGGGTCTCTTTGACAAAGACAGTAAAGCCAGTCCGGTAGACGATGTATCCCATCTCGTTGACTATGGCAGAAAAGCGGTTGTTGAGAATCTCCAGCAACACCTTGTCTGTCTGCATACCTACTCCTCCGTGTGGGTACCAATGAGGTTCCCCAAGCGATCGATCTGCGCCGTGAATCCTGGTATGAGGAAGGTGGTCGTATCAAACTGCTCGACAATGGCCGGCCCCTGCAGGATGTCCCCTACTTGAAGGAGAGAGCGATCATACACCCTGGCCTGTAGCCACTCTCCTTCAAAGTATATCTGGCGGGTTTCGATTGGCTCGGGTTCTCCTGGCACGGAACGGTGGGAAGATGACTCCAGAGCTAAGTTTGGTTTGGGCGTTGTCCCGATTACCGTCGTGCGCAGATCAATGACCTCGAGGGGGGCTTTGTCATCACTATAGCCGTACATCGTCTGGTACTGGGCATGGAAAGCCGCTGCGAATCGGGCGAAGTCTCTTTGCTGTAGGACTCCCTCTTCAAGGGGGACGTTGATTTCAAATGACTGCCCCAGGTAGCGCATATCGACGCTCCGAACCACCCGCTTCTCCTGAACCGGAATCCCCTCACGATCCAGCCATTGGAGAGCCTGGGTATCCAATGTAGTGTAGGCCTCTGCCAGCCGATCCATCAGCACATCACCCTTCTCAGGATCGACCCGCTGATAGAACGTCCTGACGAAATCACTCCGCACGTCAGAGACGAGACATCCGAGGGCACAGAGGATCCCCGGGTAGCGGGGAACCACCACGGTCCTGATCCGCACCTCCTTGGCCAAGAGGAAGGCATGCGTTGCACCCGCTCCCCCATAGACCAGGAGGCTGAAGTCGGTAGGGTCTACCCCTTTCCGGGCCATGAGGGTGATGAGTTCGGCGTACATGTTGGCGGTGGCGACCCGAATGATACTCTCCGCTACCTGGACCGGTTCCAGTCCCAATACCCGCCCGATATCTCCCATCGCCTCCCTAGCCAGGTCCGGATAGAGAGGAAGGGTCCCTCCGAGGAATTTCTGGGGATGAAGAATGCCGAGGGTCACATACGCATCGGTAATCGTCGGCTCTTTGCCTCCTAATCCATAGCAGGCTGGCCCCGGGTCTGCTCCAGCACTGCGAGGCCCAACCTTCAAGACACCGGCAGCATCGGTCCAGGCAATCGAGCCTCCACCGGCCCCGATCGAGTTGACATCGACGACCGGCATGATGACCGGGAACTCACCGATATGGTTTTCGGTGGAGAACTGGACTTCCTGATCCACGATCGCAACATCGGCGCTGGTGCCGCCCATGTCGAGAGTGATCAGACGATCAAAGCCAGCCATCTTTCCCACAAACGCCGCTCCCACCACCCCTGAAGCTGGACCAGAGAGGAGGGTTTCGACCGGGGTCTGCCGGGCACTCTCTGCCGTCATGATTCCACCATTCGACTTGGTGGAGTAAACCGGAACCGTGATCCCGGTAGTCTGGACTTGTTGCTGCAATGTGGAGAAATACTGGTGCATCTTTTTCCCAACATAGGCATTGATCACCGTCACCAGGGTGCGTTCGTACTCCCGCATCTGCGGCCAGATCTCGGTTGACGTGCAGACATAGAGATCCGGAGCATATTGCAATACGATCTCCTTGGCCTGTTCTTCATGTTCTGGGTTCTTGTAGGCATGCAAAAAGCTGATGGCAAGCGCCTCGACCCCTTCAGCAACCAGAAAAGCGATCTCCCGACGGATCTCTTCAGGATCGAGCGGCTTGTAGATCCGCCCCGAGGCGAGGATACGTTCATTGATCTCTCGAACATAGCGGCGTCGGACTAACGGTTCGGCCCGTTCGGTCAACAGATCAAAGACGTTGGGAAGACGGAGACGGGCAATCCGGAGGATATCGCGGAATCCCTGGGTGATGAAGAGGCCGGTTTTGGCTCCGGATCGCTCGATGATGGTGTTGGTCGCGATGGTTGTGCCATGAACGAAGTAGCGGATATCGGCCGGATTGATCCCCTGTTGCGTGGTCAGCTCTTGAATACCTCGTACAACCGCAGCGGCAGGATGAGCGGGCGTAGAAGGGGTCTTCCAGATCAGAATCGTTCCTGAGGCTTCATCCATGAGGGAGAGATCGGTAAAGGTGCCTCCAATGTCGATACCCAGTCGTAGTCGCTGTGTCATGCTGCTCTCCACATTTCACAAGACGATTTTCACAGCCCGGATTCGAAGCATACTTGGCAGCATTATACTGTTACCTAGGGAAAGTGCAAGGCAAAAATAGGCCGTCCGGTATGCCACCATCAAGTCGCTCGCCTGGGTATAGCCCATACGTTTCAGACAATCAGGTTCTTCTTTGAACTCTGCCCATATTCCCCTGAAACACGTCCAGAACTGCCAGAAAGCCATTGCCCTGATGACGTATTTTGGGAGAAGCGTGGACAGGAGGCGTTTGCCGAAATAGAACACTCCCAATCTGAATGAACGGGCAAAGTCACCAAGTTCTCGAGAGTTATCTATCTGACAAGGTCAGTCTCTGCAGAGGATCCTTGAACAGGCGCTCAAAGCCT
>RFHZ01000723.1 GCA_003696125.1 Nitrospinota bacterium | reverse complement strand
GCCAAATAGCTCGCTTTCCAGCAGCTCGGCCGGGATGGCGCCGCAGTTGATCGGGATCAGGGGCTTGTCTTGCCGGTAGCTGTTGTAGTGGATGGCCCGGGCGATAAGTTCCTTACCGGTCCCGCTCTCCCCGTAGATCAGGACGGTGCTGTCTGTATCGGCGATCTTCTCCACCAGTTGGAAGATCTCCAGCATCTTTTCGTGGTCGCTGATGATGTTTTCGAACTTATACTTGGCCTTCAACTGCCTCCGCAGGTGGATGTTCTCATAGTTGAGGCGTTGAAACTCCAGGGCCCGTTTCAGGACCAGCTTGATCTCATCGAGCTGAAACGGTTTGGCCACATAGTCGTAGGCCCCTACCTTGATCGCTTCGACTGCGGACTCGATGCTGGCATACCCGGTGAAGATGATCCCGACCAGGAAGGGATCGATCTCCCGCATCGCTTTGAGCAGTTCCACGCCGCTCATCTCGGGCATGATCAGATCGCTGAGCACCACATGGAAGTGCCTGCGCCGGATCAGCTCTAAGGCTTTGCTCCCGTCCGGAGCGGTTTCGACTTCGTACCCTTCCTCTTGCAGCGCTTCTTGCAACAGCTCCCGGTTGTCGCGCTCATCATCGACGACTAAGATACGCTCTCCGCTCATACGGTCCTTTCCCCCTCTTACGGCCCCTGCCTTTTTCTTCCCTAAGAGGATGTCAAAATATTAACACTTTTTGGGGGGGAAACGCAACCTAGAAAATACATTCCCTTGACCCTGAAATAAAAAAGATAGCCAAATCGGTGTTCTCCCAGGGTCTCGATGGGAAAGAGCTTTTCTGGTAGCGCCTGGTCGAGTATTCATAGTAGCGACTTACCAAGAAGGCTTCACTACATATTATAGGAGAACTCCCTAGCCGAGGGAAGAAGGGAGGGAAAAAGCCCGTCGCTTGGGCAGGGGGGTGGACTGCGAATCCAGGGGCCAGACCTGGGGGAGGCAGTGGAGAAAGGTCTCTACCACCTCCCGATCGAACTGTCTGTCCACCCACCGCCGGAGCTCGGCGATGGTGTGGTCCAGGCTGAGGGGAGCCCGGTAGGGACGGGGACTGGTCATCGCATCGAAGGCATCGGCCACAGAGACAATACGGACCAGCAGGGGGATTTGGGTCTCACTGAGCCCATCCGGATAGCCCCGGCCGTCCAGGCGTTCATGATGATGCCGGATGATGGCGCGTTCAAGCGGGTCGAGGAGGATCGGCTGGAGAATCGATTCCCCGATGATCGGGTGGAGCTGGATGATCTTAAACTCTTCTGTGGTCAGGCTGGCCGGCTTCAGCAGGATTCGGTCTGGAATCCCGATTTTCCCTATATCGTGCAGGTAGCCGGCAAAATGGATGCTCTCCTTCTCTTCCGGGCTCAGGCCGAGCCTTTCTGCGATGGCCAGGGCGTACTGGACCACGCGGTGGGAGTGGTCCCGCGTGTAGCGGTCACGTGCTTCGAGCGTGGAGACCAGAACGCGGAGGGTATCGGCGATATGGGTGAAGAGGTTGGTGTACAGCGCATCATTCTCCAGACGGAGGGAGGCCTTTTCCAGGAGGGTTTTTAGCAGGGAGAGATCAGAGCCGGTGTACAGGCCTCCTCCCTGCTTGCGTCCCAGGTAGAGGACCCCCAGCACGCTGTCCCGGATGAGGACGGGAAAGCTCAGGGCGAGACAGGACCAGTGGGCAGGCGTCTCGGTGAGCGGTTGCCATTCCTCCTCTCCCTGGTAGCGGACATAAATGCTCTTGTTTACCGCTACGCGCTGCATCAAGGCTTCCCCCACCTGCGGGGAGAGGGAACCAAAGGGAGGGGTGTCCTTGTGGAAAGAGGTATGGAGAACCAGGGTCTGGGGGGCCTCGTCAAGCAAGAAGAGGGAAACCTGTTCGGCATCCGTAAAGCGGATGGCCAGAGCGACGAGGGTCTCCAGGATATCTCCTCGTTCTCCTGCCCGGTTGAAGCTCTCACTGATCGTGTAGAGGGCAGAAAGCTCCTCGATCTTTTTGCTCAACGTCTTGTTGAGTCGTTCTATCTGTTTCTGCTGTTCCAGGGCTTCGCTTAGGGCCTTATTCTCCAGCAAGAGGTCTCTTTCCCGGATCAGGCGGGCCAGCACATGCTCCATGTGGGCAAAATGAAACGGTTTGGTAATGAAGTCTGACGCGCCTTGCTTCATTACCTCCACCGCCACGTCGAGGGAGGGAACCCCGGTTATGGCCACAACCGGAAGGAGAGGAAACCGCTCTTTGACCCGGCGAACCAACTCCAGGCCGGACATGCGCGGCATCTGGAGGTCGGTGAGAATCAGGTCAAAGTTTCCTTCCCTGGTCAGGGCGAAAGCCGCCTGTCCATCTGCGGCTTCTGCCACCTCATACCCCATGGTAGTGAGCATTTCTTTCAGGATTTCCCGGATCTCTGGTTCATCATCAACAACGAGAATGCGGTGTTTGGCCTTCATCTGCAATCGCTATCCTCCGCAGCAGGGTAACGGTATGAGGTCGTGGTCATTTTCCCCTTCTCCCTATCGGCATCCTCGCGGCAAACCTTTACCGTTTTCTGGCTGGAGAAGGCTTTGCCTCTGCTCAGGGGCAGAGAGGGGGCTCTCCCCAGCCGGGGCGGAGAGGCGGAAAAAATGATAAAGATTTCTCTCCTAACTGCCGATGGAAGGGAGTAAGGGTAGACGCTTCTTCTGTGAGGAATCAGGACACACCATCATCATCCAGATAAGGGAGTGCAGCATGTCGGAGGCCAGAGAGCGACTCGTGCAGGTGTTAAAACAGGTGAGAGCGGTTGTCGGGTGTGCAGAGACGGATGAGACCTCCCTCGAGTCCCTCCAGCGCTCTCTTACGGAGAGCCTCTCTTCCCTCTCTCCAGAGCAACAGGATGTGGTCCCTCTCGTACGCCTGATGGCACAGGCGGTCCAGGCCCTCACCCAGCAGGCGGTTCCCGAGCCGGCCCGGCTGAGGGAGGCGTTGCTCGATGCGGTGAGCAATCTCGAGGAGGTCCTGATTTCAGAATGCCACCCGGAACGGGCACTCCTCCTGCAACGGGCAGAGCAGGTCCTTACCCAGGTCCTCTCTCCCTCCCCTTCTCCCCTCCCCTCCCTGGATGACATGGCTGCGCTCCTGGTCCAACTGGAACCGACCGATTTGCCTGAAATACAGCAGGTGCAGGAGGCGCTGACCGCCCTGGCCGGGTCAGAAGGGGTTGCGCCGGAGATCAGGGAGTACCTCTCTGCGGCTGCCCAACAGCTTACCACCATCCTGGAGGGAAGGGCTGCAGAACCAGAAGGGGCGCTGGCCGAGGCAGGACGAATGATCGAGGCTGCCTTGAGGGCAGGAGGAGAAGCTGCTCCTACGGAGCCGTCAGAGAATCCTCCCCCTTCCCTGCTCCCTCCTGATGCCGATACCGAACTCCTCGGTGAGTTTATTACCGAAGGTCGGGAGTATATCGAAGCGGCAGAGGCTGCCCTGCTGACCCTGGAAACCGATCCGGATAACATGGAGGCGGTAAATACCGTCTTCCGCGCCTTTCATACCGTGAAAGGCACGGCTGGATTCCTGGGGCTGGAGAGTGTCTCTACCCTGGCTCATCGCGCCGAGACGCTGCTCAGCCGTATCCGTGATCGAGAGATCCGCTGTACCGGAGGATATGCCGATCTGGCCCTGCAGGCTGTTGACATGCTCAAGGCCTTGCTGCAAGCGGTGCAGGATGCCCTGGGAGGAGCACAACCTGCCCTGCCTCCCGACTTCGATACCCTGCTCCGGATACTGGAGGACCCTGAGGCTGCCGGGATCTCCGAAGAGGCGAGAGAGGAAGAGCTCTCCCCTCCCCCCCGTCTCGGTGACCTGCTGGTGGCCGAGGGGAAGGCCTCGCGGGAGGAGGTGGAGTCCGCGGCAGCGTATAAAGGGAGTCAGCCGATAGGAGTCGCGCTGATCAAATCGGGTGTCGCCTCTATCACCGATGTGGCTCAGGCCTTGCGGACGCAAAAGCGTCTGGCCAGCCTGGAGCGACCGGCTGAGGCTGCGATCCGTGTCCGGACCGATCGGTTAGACCGGCTCATCGATCTGGTCGGAGAGCTGGTCATCGCTCACGCCATGGTTGCCCAGGATAAGGTCATTGTGGAAGGGAACCATTATGACCTGGTACGTAAGGTGACCCACACCGGGAAGATCGTGCGGGAGTTACAGGATCTGAGTATGGCTATGCGCATGGTTCCCCTCAGAGCCACCTTTCAAAAGATGATCCGGCTGGTACGGGATATCGCGCACAAACAGGGGAAGCTGGTCGAACTCATTACGGAAGGTGAAGAGACAGAGATCGACCGGAACATGGTCGATGTGTTGACCGATCCGCTTGTGCATATGGTGCGTAACGCGGTCGATCATGGCATCGAGCCGCCCGAGGTGCGGGAAAAACAGGGGAAACCCCGGACCGGAACCATTCGCCTCTCCGCTTATCATGCCGGCGGGAATGTGGTGGTTGAGTTGAGCGACGATGGCCGGGGACTCGACCGGGAAAAGATCGTGGCAAAGGCGCGGGCCCAGGGCTTGATCGATTCGGATAAGGGCCTCTCTGAACATGAACTGTTTCACCTGATCTTCATGCCCGGTTTTTCTACCGCCGAGCAGGTGACCGATGTCTCCGGCCGGGGAGTGGGTATGGATGTGGTCAAGCGCAACGTAGAAGCCCTGCAGGGACGCATCGAGGTCTCCTCAACTCCCGGCCGGGGGAGTACCTTTACCATCCGTGTACCGCTTACCCTGGCCATCACCGATGGCATGCTGGTCCGGGTAGGAGAGGAACGTTATATCATCCCCACCGTGACCATTGCCCTCAGCTTTCGACCCGAACCCCGTTCCCTCTCTACGGTGGTGGGACGCGGGGAGCTGGTGCGCTTGCGGGATGAATTGCTCCCCATCATCCGTTTACATCGACTCTTTGATATTCCGCATGCCGTGGAGGACCCTACGCGGGGCTTGCTGGTGGTGGTCAATGATGGGGAACAGCGGAGTGCCATACTGGTAGACGAACTGCTGGGACAGCAGCAGGTGGTGGTCAAGTCGTTAGGAGCCCGCTTGGGCAAGATGCCCGGTATTGCCGGGGGAGCGATCCTGGGAGATGGCCGGGTGGGACTGATCCTGGATCCGGTCGGTCTGGTCATGCTGGCCCAGGGACAGAAGAGCGTCTATCGCTCCACAGCTTGAGGAGTAGATCCAGGGATAGGGTGGAGCCAGAGGAACCGCCGTAGAAAAGGGTGAGTTTACAGGTGAGAGGTGAAGACAACCAGAGAGGTGGAAGAGACATGGGCTGGATAAGGAATCTCAAGATGGGGACGAAACTCTTGGGCGGGTTTATCGTTATGATCCTTTTCATGGGGATCATCGGCCTGGCCGGCTACCAGAGTACCCGGTACATCCAGGAGAATCTGGAGGATATCTTTGCCATCCGGCTCCCCAGCATCGATCTGGTGCTGCAGATCGATCGAGACCTGCAGCAGATGGTCGTCGCTGAACGCTCTATGATCTTTGCCAACGCCAAATCCGAGCTGTTTCAGAAGCTGGTCCGGGATTACGAGACTCACTGGACACAGGCCGAGGAACGATGGCAGCGGTACAAGGCCCTGGCCAAAACCCCGCAAGAACAGGCGCTCATTGCCAGGTACGAACAGGCCAAGCAGGAATGGCAGTCCCTCTCCAGGCAGGTGGTTGATGGACGGAAGGCGGACACGCGTGCCGGGCGGCGACTGGCCCTGGACCTGAGTGTGGGACCCGAACTGGAGAAATTCGAAACCATGCGGAGCTATCTGGGGCAACTGGAAGAGATAAACCAGGAGATGGCCCGCAAAGCCCATGCTACAGCGGAAAAGCGATACCGGCAGGCCGTATACTCCCTGCTCGGTATCGTCAGCCTGGGACTCCTGGTCGGTATCTCCCTCGCTTATCTGATCGGGAAGGGGATCTCCAAACCGCTGGGGAGCATGGCCATGGCCGCAACCCAGATCGCACACGGCAATATCGACCAGCAGATCACCTATCGGGCAAGAGACGAGATCGGGGTGCTGGCCGAAGCGTTCCGCCAACTCATTGCCTATGTCAAAGACATGGCCGGGGCAGCAGAGGCTTTGAGCAGAGGAGACTTGAGCGTTCAGATCGTCTCCCGATCGGCACAGGATCTCCTCTCGCAAAACTTCACCCGCATGCAGGAGACCTTACACGCGGTGGTCGCAGAGATCAAGACCCTCATCGCTGCAGCCAGAGCGGGTCAACTGGAAAAGCGAGGACACGCCGAGTCCTTTGCCGGGGTATACCGTACCCTGGTTCAGGATATCAATGAACTGTTAAACGCCATCGTTGTCCCGATCGGTGAGGCCGCCACTGTTCTGGAACGGGTGGCCACACGGGATCTGAGTGCACGCATGCAGGGAGAATACCAGGGGGATTTTGCCAAGATCAAGACCGCCTTAAACCGGGCCGTAGAGAACCTCGATCAGGGGTTTACCCAGGTGGCGGTGGCCGCGACCCAGGTTGCTGCTGCTGCCCGGGAGATCAGTTCGAGCAGCCAGGCGGTAGCCCAGGGAGCCTCGGAGCAGGCCAGCACGCTTCAGGAGGTATCGAGTAGCTTGCAAGAGATGAGTTCCATGAGCAGGCAGAATGCCGCCAACGCGCAAGAGGCACGTGCCTTGGCCGATGGGGCGCGCATGACAACGGAACAGGGGAGAGAGAGCATGCAGCGCCTGTCAGCCGCCATCGATCAGATTAAAGCCTCGGCCGATGAGACGACCCAGATTGTGAAGACCATCGATGAAATCGCCTTTCAAACCAATCTCCTTGCCCTGAATGCCGCGGTGGAGGCGGCCCGGGCCGGGGATGCCGGGAAAGGATTTGCCGTGGTGGCCGAAGAGGTGCGCAATCTGGCCATGCGCAGCGCAGAAGCAGCAAAGAATACGGCCCACCTGCTTGAGGAGTCGGTGCAGAGCGCGGAGGCGTCGCTCAAGGGCAGCCTGCTGGCGCAGCTCATCGAGGGCGATGCCGGGCGCGAGGCCGTGCTGACCGACCAGGCGCTGCGCTATGGTGT
>RFHZ01000722.1 GCA_003696125.1 Nitrospinota bacterium | reverse complement strand
GGCCATTCTCAGTCGTGAAGCGCTGGAAAACCTCTGGGACATTGCTGGCAGCTACTCCAATCTCGAATACGATCTCTCTGCCGGACGACGCGGCTCCCGGTACGCTCCGGTGGTCGAACTCCTCTGCCGTCTCACCGGTGCCGAATCGGCGCTGGTGGTCAACAACAATGCTGCTGCCGTCTTCCTGGCCCTGCAGACGCTGGCACAGGGACGCGAGGTGATCGTCTCCCGGGGTCAGCTCATCGAGATCGGGGGCTCGTTCCGTATTCCGGATATCATGCGCAGCAGCGGTGCCATCCTCCGCGAAGTCGGTACCACCAACAAGACCCATCCCTCGGACTATCGTGCCGCCATCAACGAGCAGACAGCCCTCCTGCTGAAGGTGCACACCAGCAACTATCGCATCGTCGGTTTTACCGAAGAGGTTTCCCTGGAGGAACTGGTTCGTATCGGGCAGGAATACCAGATTCCGGTGATGGAAGATCTGGGGAGCGGGAACTTCCTCGATTTTTCCCGTTACGGTCTGACCCCAGAACCGACCGTGCAGGAAGTGGTGCAAACCGGTGTCGATGTGGTCACCTTCAGCGGGGATAAGCTCCTCGGTGGTCCTCAGGCCGGCATCATCGTGGGGAAGAAGGTCTATATCGATCAGATCCGTACCAACCCGCTCAATCGTGCTCTACGCATAGACAAGATGACCATTGCCGCGCTCGAGGCCACCCTGCGACTCTATCTGGAGGAGGAGACGGTGGTGCAGAAGAACCCTACCCTCCGCATGCTTACCATGTCCCTGTCTGAGATCCATAAACGTGCAGAACAGCTCCGCCAGCGACTGGTAGAGGTGAAAGGTCCGGAGGAGAGCATCGAGATTTGTGATGACAGCTCCCAGGTAGGAGGGGGAGCGATGCCGCTACAGGTGCTACCGACCAGGGTGGTGGCCATCTCCTCCTCTCGCTACTCGGCGGGTGAACTGGAGGAGAAATTTCGTGCCCATACCCCCCCGGTCATCGGCCGCATCCAGCACGATCGTTTCCTGCTCGATGTGCGCACCATACAGGAAGAGGAAGTAGATGAGGTGGTGGACGCGTTTCGGAGTATTTAGGGAAGAGCACAAAGAGAAAGGGCACCACGGAGACACAGAGGTAAAGACCAGGCATACAGGCACCAGACGTCTGGTAGGGTGCAGCGCGCTGCGTCCCTACCGGCTGAACGGAGCACTTGACGACAATAAACCGGGTACAGAGGTGGCAGGCGAAACAGAATAGAGACATCTGTGGGGAAAAGGCAGGGAAGAGAAGAAGATGAAACAGGTCATCTTGGGGACTGCCGGACATATCGATCACGGGAAAACCTCCCTGATCAAAGCCCTGACCGGTATCGATACCGATCGCCTAAAGGAGGAGAAAGAGCGGGGGATCACCATTGACCTCGGGTTTGCCTACCTCCAGTTCGATACCGAGACCATCATCGGGATTGTCGATGTCCCTGGACACGAGCGTTTCGTCAAGAATATGCTGGCCGGAGCAGCCGGTATCGATCTGGTCCTCCTGGTCATTGCCGCCGATGAGGGGGTGATGCCTCAAACCAGAGAGCATCTGGCTATCTGTGAGCTGTTGCAGGTCAAGGATGGCCTGGTTGCCCTCACCAAGACGGATCTGGTGGAGGATGAATGGCTGGAGCTGGTGATAGAGGACACACGGGAGTTTCTGCGCGGGACCTTTCTGGAAGGGAAACCGATCATCCCGGTCTCGGTACGAACCGGAGAAGGACTGGATGAGCTGGTAGCTGCCCTGAAACGGGAAGTCGAATCGGTGGAACCGAAAAAGGCTGAGGGGAAGTTTCGCCTCCCCATCGACCGGGTCTTCACCATCCGGGGATTTGGGACGGTGGTGACCGGTACCCTCTTCTCCGGGAGGATCCGGGTGGAGGAGCGGGTAGAGGTCTATCCCAAAGGAGTTACAGGCCGGGTACGCGGTATTCAGGTTCATAACCGTCCGGTAGAAGAAGCGGTGGCCGGGCAGCGTACCGCCCTCAATCTGCAGGGGGTGGAGAAGGATATCATCGAGCGGGGGGATGTGCTGGCGCGTCCCGGTCATCTCCGTCCCACCTTCATGCTCGATGCCACCCTCTCTTACCTGGCCGATGCGCCTCGCCCCCTGCGCAACCGGGCCCGTATCCGTTTTCATATCGGGACCAGCGAGATCATGGGACGGGTCATCCTGCTCGACAGAGAGGAGCTGTTGCCGGGTGAGGAGTGCTACGTCCAGTACCGGCTGGAGGCGGAAGCGCTTGCCCTGCCCCGGGATCGGTACGTCATCCGCTCCTATTCCCCGATCGTGACCATCGGGGGAGGAGAGATCCTCGATGTGGCTCCACGTAAACACCGGCGGACACATGACGAATGGAGAACACGCTTCGAGATCCTGGCGCATGGTTCTGAGAGAGAGATCTTTCTCTATCACCTGCGGGAAGCGCGCCTTCAGGGACTACGCCTGCACGACTACCTCTTCCGTACCCCGCTGGACGAAACACGATTACGTGCTCTCATTAGAGGATTGATAGAGCAGGGAGAGGCGGTTCCCCTGGAACAGGAGACCCTCTGGGTGCTGCATCCAGAGCTCTTTACCCAACTGAAGGCGACCATCACCTCCCAGATCAGCTCATACCATGATCGTTTCCCCCTCAAACCGGCTATGGCCCTGGAGGAACTCCGCAGCCAGCTTCCCCCTATGGAGGATCGCATCTTTCTGGCTGCATTGACCACCTTGCAGCAGGAGGGAGTCCTGGTGGTTGAGCGGGACAAGGTACGGCTCGTGGGGCATCAGGTGCGGCTGGGAGAAGACCAGGAGGCGATTCTTCGCCAGATCGAGCAGGAGTTTCTGGCCGCAGGGTGGCAGCCTCCCCGACCAGAAGAGGTGTTTGACAGGCTCTCCCTCCATCGACCCGAGGAGAAGGAACTCCTGCAGGTGCTGGTCGATCAGGGACAGCTGGTACGGGTGAAGGATCAGCTCTTCATGCATCGACAGCATGTCCAGGCGGCAGAGGAGAAGCTGAAGGCGTTTTTACAGGAACATAGAGAGATCACGGCGGCCCAGTTCCGTGATCTCTTGAGTGTTTCACGTAAGTTTGCCATCCCTTTTCTCGAATACTTTGACAGCCAGCGACTCACGATGCGCATCGGTGATAAACGGGTTCTCCGCAAGGTGGAATGAGGCTATTCGCAGGAGAAGTGGTATGAATCGAAGACGAGTTGACGGAAAAGGGAGGTCAGGATGAAGGTGCTACTGGAGAAGAGGGAAATTCGAGAAGGATTGCGGGCCCTGGAGCTCTCGGTGGAGGATGTGCTGAATGAAGCGATCCGCATCTGTGAAATTCCGGCACCGACCTTTGAGGAGGCAGAGCGGGGACGCTACGTTGCCGAGCGGATGCGGGCCATCGGTCTGGAAGAGGTGAGTACCGACGCGGTGGGGAACGTCAGGGGTACCCTCTCCGGTAACCCGGACTTCCCGACCGTGCTGGTCATGGCTCATCTGGATACGGTCTTTGGCAGGGAAATCCCGATTACGGTGCGTCGTGAGGGAGAGTATATCTACGGGCCTGGCATTGCCGATAACAGCCTGGCCATCGCCGCCATGCTGCAGGTGGCCCAGACCATGCACCGCTTACCCAAAGCGGAACGGGGAACGCTGATCTTTGTGGCCAATGTGGGGGAAGAGGGGCTGGGTGATCTGCGGGGAGCCAAACACCTCTGGCAGACCGATGGGGAGCGGGTCGATGTCTGGGTCGCTCTGGAAGGGGGAATGCTGGGAGGTGCAGAGGTGCAAGGGGTCGGCTCGCGTCGTCTCCAGATCTCCTATCACACGGAAAGTGGTCACAGTTGGGTCAATTTCGGGATCCCGAGTGCGATCCACTCCCTGGG
>RFHZ01000721.1 GCA_003696125.1 Nitrospinota bacterium | reverse complement strand
GTACCGATCTCTCTCTCTTGAACCGAAACCCTTCCAGTCACCTCATCTCCCTCTCTGGATCGGTGGAGGGACCTGGCATCCACAGCAGGCAACGCATATCACCGGTCGTGGCCTGGGGATTGAGGTCAATCGAGCTCTTCTCATGGAGAAGACGATCCGGCTGATAGAGTAGACAGGGGAGGAAGATCTGTTGCAACGTCGTCTCCGCGTGGGGATTTGACATGCTCCAGACTGAACTACACAGGCACTCGCTTCGCCCCGGCCTGCCTGCCATGGGAGGTTTCCCTTGAAGGAAAGAAACGAAATAATCACCCGTCGTCGAGGTCAAGCCCTGGCGTGGTGAGAAAAAGCTCGCATTTCTATTCCCAGGTCACTACCGGATACTGGGTGAGCCGTTCATACCCGGTCTCGGTGATCAACAGAGTATCCTCCACCACTCCGGTCCCGAGTCCTTCCACCACCACCATCGGTTCATAGGCCACGGTCATGCGGGGACGCAACTCGGTGGGATTGCCAGCAAAGAGCCCTGGACTCTCTAGCAGGGTCATCCCGATCCCATGACCAAACCCAGTCGGGCAGAAGTAGGCTGCATACCGGGTCCCCTGCACAACCTTGAGGAGTGCTTGCGCGATCTCATCAATGGTGCGGCCTGGTCCCATCACCTGCAATCCGGCCTCGTACAGCTCGAGCCCGATGTGCAGCAGTTCGCGGGCCTCTCCCCGGGCCGGACCGACCACGGTGCAACGGCTGCAATCCGACATATACCCATCCACCGCAGCGCCCAGATCGATGAAAACCATCTCCCCTTCGACCAGGGGACGACGCCGGGGTTGGCCATGCTTCAGACCGGCCTGCACTCCTCCCACCACGCAGGTAGCAAATGCCTCCCGCGCTCCTAGGGTATGGATACGGTGGACTGCAGCCGCAGCAACCGCCGTCTCCTCGATTCCCACAGCCAGCGTGTCGAACACCGCGGCGTATGCCGCATCGGCTATCCGTCCTGCTTCCCGCATCTTGGCAATCTCTTCATCACTTTTGTAGAGGCGGACCGCAGCAAGCAGGTGGTCTGCAGGGTAGAGGGTAGGCACCCGGGAGGCCAGGGCAGCGTAGAGAGGATGGGGTAAAGACATCTGGCCGGTGAGCCCTACACGCCGTGCTCCCCGGAGCAGGGCAGCGGTCAAGAGGGCTACCTCATCGGCGGTGCCACCATAGACCGGACCGAGAGCCACCCGCACATCAGGGATACGACACATCCAAATCATAGAGTGCATCGGTTCGCCATGCAGCACCGAATCGGTGACTAGAGTCATCGTGCCGTTAGCCCGCAGCACCACAAAGGCACTCCCAAACAGGGGGGCATAGTTCGTCAGATAGGCCACGGCAGAAGGGGAAGTGGCATTGGCATAAATACACAGCGCATCCAGGCCTTCTTGCGCCATCGCGGTGCAGAGAGCGGTGACCCGCCGGTCGTACTCGGTGTCGCTAAAGACCGGGATCAGGTAAGGTTTCCGCGCTTCCAGATCAAAAGGGACACGGGGCATGACTATCTCCTCATTGGACACTATACATCATGCAGAGGTCGTTCTCTTCTCAGACGTATTGCTGTCTATACCGTAGCAGAGGGTTCGTAACGACTCCGGATGAAAGAGATACAAATCCTTGCGATCAAATTCCAGCCCCACCTCATCTCCTTCCAAGAATGTGTTCTCGCTCGCACTGATAACCTTCACCTGGGTTCCCTCCCGTGTCCGCACCAGGATTTCCTCTTCAAATCCTAGTGGTTCACGTAGGAAGATCGTTCCGATGATCTTCCCCGGAGC
>RFHZ01000720.1 GCA_003696125.1 Nitrospinota bacterium | reverse complement strand
CGAGGCCTTGGCCAGCTCTTCGATCACCAGCGACCAGCTGATCGTATCCGCCCCTCCTCCCCCGTACGCCGGGGGGAGGGTCATGCTCAGCAGCCCGATATCGGCCAGCCTGCGGTAGATGTCCCAGGGGAAGGCATCGGTGGCATCGATCTCTTGCGCCCGGGGGGCCAGTTCCTCCCGCGTAAAGTCTCGTGCCAGTTTCTGAATGGCCAGTTGTTCTTCGCTGAGGGTAAAATCCATGGCTTGCTCCTTACATACATGTTTCCGGCACCTCCAGCTCCCGTTGCCTGGCATAGAGGGTGCTGGTGGTCAGGATGTGGTGGCGCACGATGAAAAGGAGTCGTTCTTCATCACCATCTTGCAAAGCCGCAACGATCTCTTCGTGATCCCGGATCGACTGCTCGGTGCGTCCGGGATAGGACCAGACCTGGTGGAGGGCGATGTACTCCTTGGCACGGAGCTCTCCGATCACCTGGGCCAGGTAGGAGTTGCGGCTGGCCGTGGCGATGACCTGGTGGAAGCGGGTATTGGTGTCGATCATGCCGGTGAGGTTCTTGCGCTGGCAGTAGCGGGCGAACTGGTCGTTCAGCTCACGCATGGTCTCCAGTTCCTGCGCCGTGATCTGGGTGAGGGCCATGTGGGCGGCCAGCGCCTCCAGGTGGGCCTGCAGGGTGCAGAGATCGGCCATATCCTTGTCGGAGAGATCGACCACCCAGGCGCCGCGATAGGGGATCAGGGTGACCAGTCCCCGGGCGGCCAGGGCCTTTAAGGCTTCGCGGATCAGGGTGCGACTCACTCCGAAGCGGGAGGCGAGTTCCTGCTCGACGAGGCGTTCTCGTGGCCTGAGCGTTCCGTTCAGGATGGCCGCTTCTAGTCGTCGATAGACTCTACTGGTCGGCATAGGCTCTTCTTTCCACAGATTGTATACAATGTTCTCGACTCAGCCTTTTTATACTCGAGGAGAAGGTAGAGGTCAAGAAAAAAGATCCATTTTCTTCCCTCCTGGCATCCTATTTCTTCCTGCGGCAGAGGTCAAGCAAAAAAGATACCCGTTTTCCCCCTTGCTTCTCCCCTCCTTTTCGGCTAAGGTATGTCTGGTAGCGTTAGCGTGCATTGTGGTCCCCTCCGTACAAAGGAGCATGAGAGAAGCGATGGAAAAGATTACCCTGGTTTCCCACCCCCTGCTGGAGCATTCCCTGACCATCTTGCGCAACAAAGAGACGGGTACCGTGGAATTCCGCCGGCATGCCAGCATCATCTCCAAGATCCTCCTGGTGGAGGCAACCCGGCAGCTCGAGGTGGTCGAGGAGCGCATTGAGACCCCCCTGGCCGCCATGGCCGGGAGACGGCTTGCCGATGAGATCGTGGTGGTCCCGGTGCTGCGGGCCGGCCTGGCCATGCTCTTTGCCATCCAGGACTTCCTGCCGGCCGCCTCGGTCGGGTTCATCGGCCTGGAGCGGGATGAGCAGACCGCCCAGGCGCATGAGTATTACCAGAAACTCCCCCGTCTCTTTACCTCCCACAAGGTCATGGTCCTGGACCCGATGCTGGCCACCGGTGGCTCCCTCCTGGAGACGGTGGCTGCCCTGCAGGAAAAGGGGGCCAGCCAGATCACCCTGGTCTGTATCGTGGCCGCACCAGAGGGGATAGCGCGTATCCAGCAACATTACCCCACCGTAGCCATCGTGACTGCCGCCATCGACGACCATCTCGACGCCCGCAAGTTTATCGTCCCGGGCCTGGGCGACTTCGGGGACCGCTACTTCGGCACCTGAGCCCTCATTCTCCGCTTGTCAGAAGAGGGAATTTCTCCTATAATTCTAAATAAGGATTCTTGTGGGTAAAATTCACGTGGAGTCTGGCAATTTGTAGAAGAGAGTGCCAGTTATTGTATTGCGTTGCAACACCATCCCCTCTCCGGCTGGAAAGGGAAGGCGATGAAAGAGCACCCTGCTCCAGAATGAAAGAGGGGTGGGGAAACTTATCTTTATCCACTTAATGCGAGAGAAGAGCGATGATCATTGGTGTGCCCAAGGAGATCAAAAAGGATGAGTACCGGGT
>RFHZ01000071.1 GCA_003696125.1 Nitrospinota bacterium | reverse complement strand
GTATCACCGCCTATGCCGAAGAGCTCTTGCAGGAGTGTGATAGGCTCAAAGGATGGCCGGAGCGGGTGCTGACCATGCAACGGAACTGGATCGGCAAGAGTGTCGGTGTCGAAATCGACTTTCCGGTGGTCGGGAGCCCAGAGGTGATCCGTATCTTTACCACCCGCCCCGACACCATTTTCGGCGCGACCTTTATGGTGCTGGCCCCAGAGCATCCCCTGATTCCCACCCTGATCGCCCGGCAGGACAATGCCGAAGCGGTACAGGCTTTTGTGCAACGGGTGAGCCGAGAGGATACCATTACCCGTACCGCCGAAGAGACGGAAAAGGAGGGGATCTTCACCGGTCGCTACGCCCTCAACCCGCTCACACAGGAGCAGATACCGATCTGGATCGCGAACTTCGTGCTGATGGAATACGGCACCGGAGCGATCATGGCCGTACCCGCTCATGATCAACGCGATCTCGACTTTGCCCGCAAGTACCATCTCCCGGTGCGGGTGGTCATCCAACCCCCGGAAGGAACCCTCGATGCGGAGACGATGACCACCGCTTACGTCGAAGAAGGGGAGATGATCAATTCCGGACAGTTTACCGGTCTCCCCTCGCCTGAAGGGAAGGAGCGCATCGCCGACTACCTGGAAGAGGCGGGGATCGGGCGACGCACGGTCAACTACCGTCTCCGCGACTGGGGCATCTCCCGGCAGCGATACTGGGGTACCCCTATCCCGATTATCTACTGCCCAGACTGTGGTATCGTGCCTGTCCCCTACGAAGACCTGCCGGTAGAGCTCCCTCTCGATCTGGAGTTTACCTTTGGAGCCCGCTCTCCCCTGGAAGAATCGGAAGAGTTCCTCCGTGTCTCCTGTCCGCGTTGCGGGAAAGAGGGACGGCGGGAAACGGATACCATGGATACCTTTATCGATTCTTCCTGGTACTTTGAGCGCTACACCTCACCGCATACCACCGATCAACCCTTCTCTCCAGAGGCAGCCGCTTACTGGATGCCGGTCGATCAGTACATCGGGGGGATCGAACATGCGGTCCTCCATCTCCTCTATGCCCGCTTCTACACTAAAGTACTGCGGGATCTGGGACTCCTGAAGATCGACGAGCCCTTCCAGAACCTCCTCACCCAGGGGATGGTGATCAAAGGGGGGGCCAAGATGTCCAAGTCCAAGGGGAATATCGTCGATCCAGATCAGATGATCAAGCAATACGGTGCGGACAGTGTGCGCCTCTTTATGCTCTTTGCCGCCCCTCCGGAAAAGGATCTGGAGTGGAGTGATCAAGGGATCGAAGGCGCCTATCGCTTCTTAAACCGGGTCTGGCGTCTGGTCACCGCTCAGCTGGCGACCATCCAGGGAGTAACCGTCCAAGAGGACCAGATGCAGGCGCTTTCCCCTGGGGTAGCCGCCCTGCGCCGGAAGGTGCATCAGACCATCCGCAAGGTGACGGCCGATATCGAACGCTTCCATTTCAATACGGCTATTGCGGCGATCATGGAACTGGTCAACCACCTCTATCAGTTTACAGGAGAAGAGAGGGAAGAACCGGGTGCCCAGATGGCTCTCCGGGAAGCGATAGAGATGCTGGTGCGACTGCTCTCCCCCTTTACTCCTCATCTGGCCGAAGAGCTCTGGCACCGGTTAGGGTACACCGAGAGCATTGCCCATGTCGCCTGGCCGAGCCATAACCCTGACCTGGCCCAGGAGGAAGAGATCACACTGGTGGTGCAGGTAAACGGAAAGGTGCGCAGTCGCATCTCCATTTCCCCTGACCTCAGCGAGGAGGAGATGAAGCAGGTGGCCTTGCAGGACGAGCGGATTCGAACCTTAACAGCGGGAAAGCAGATCAAAAAGGTCGTGGTGGTGCCGCAGAAACTGGTGAATATCGTGGTATAGCGGGGCCTCTGGTGGGAGGATCACGATCTGACTTCTGGTCCCGGATTTACCTTTGGCAGGGGATACTCCTGCTCCTGGTCATGGGAGGATGCGGATACCGTCTGGTTACGGCAGAGAGCGCTCTTTCTCCTGGCGCCCGTACCATTGCCATTCCCCTTTTCGACAATCGCAGCCGTGAGCCGGGTATCGAAGGGGAAGTCACCCGGGCGGTTCGCACCAGCTTCCTTAGGGACGGTCGACTCCGGCTTGCTCCGCAAGCAGGGGCAGATCTACTTCTGCTCGGAACGATTCGTCACTACGGCCTCTCTCCCCTGGCCTTTGACCGGGCAGATGCGGTCCTGGAGTATCGCGTCACGGTCAGCGTGGATATAGCGCTTGTTGCCCGGGAGAGCCAGGAGGTGTTGCTGCAGCAGACGGTAAATCCGGCGCAGGAAGAATACCTGGTGCGTGCCGATATCGTCTCGGCAGAGATCGCCAGGAAACTGGCCCTACGACAGGCTTTTCAGCGTCTGGGAGATCAGATCGTCAGCCTCATTCTCGAGGGGTTTTGATGGGTACACTCGACTATACAGAGGCCATGGTCCAGATCGACCAGGGAGATATCTCCCCCCTCTACCTCTTCTACGGAGAGGAGTTCTTCCTGGCCGAGCGGCTGGTCACCAGACTGCGCACACTACTCGTCCGGCCGGAGAGTGCAGAACTTACCTACTATCGCTTCTATGGAGAGGAGCTGAACCTAGCCGAGCTGCTCGACCTCTTGCACTCGATCCCCTTTTTTGCCTCTCGCCGGCTGGTCATCTTGCAACACAGCGAAAAGCTGAAAAAAGGCGACCTCGCCCCCCTGATCGCTTATTGCCAGCAGCCGTTAGAGACCAATTGCCTCGTCTTCCTCGCCGAAAAACCGAACCTGAAGGACCCCCTCTATGCAACCATTGCCCGTCAGGGCAGGGTGGTCCACCTTCGCCGACTCTATCGTAACCAGCTCACCCGGTGGCTGGAGCAGGAAGCGCGACAACTCGGATACCGCCTGACCCCAGAGGCGGCCTCTGCCCTGGTGGAACAGGGAGGAGAACAGCTCGCCCTGCTCTACTCCGAACTCCAGAAGGTGATCACTTACTGTGGGAGGCAAAAACAGATTACCTTACCGGACGTGCAGGCGGTGGGGGGAAATGATAAGATGCATTCGATCTTTGATCTGACCGATGCCCTGGCCCGGCGTCAGATCGGGGAGGGATTGAAGGCGTTGAATCGTCTTCTGGCCTACGGAGAACCTCCCCTCCTCATCCTGCGGATGATCACCCGGCAGTTTCGACTCCTCTGGCAGGCCAAGGTATAC
>RFHZ01000719.1 GCA_003696125.1 Nitrospinota bacterium | reverse complement strand
CCCGGTTTGATGTTGATGATGCGACAGCTCCCCAACTGGATCGCCTTGCGCGCATCTTCGGCCGAGTGGATGCTCTCGTCCAGGCAGATAGGGGTGGCGATCGCCTTTTGCAGGGTGGCATGATCCACGATATCGTCGTACCCCAACGGCTGCTCGATCATGGTCAGGTGAAAGGCGTCGAGCTGTTTGAAGAGGTCGATATCCTGCAGCGTGTAGGCCGAGTTGGCATCCACCATCAGGTCGATATCCCCAAAGACCCGGCGCAGCTCGCGCACCACTTCCAGGTCCCAGCCCGGCTTGATCTTGACCTTGATCCGGCGGTATCCCTCCCGCAGCCGGAGCTCGACCTCGGCGCAGAGTTCGTCCAGGGTCTTTTTGATCCCCAGGCTCTCCCCCACCGGGATCCTGGGTTGGGTCCCTCCCAGGCATTGGGCCAGGGAACAGTTCTGCTCCTGGGCGAGCAGGTGCCAGAAAGCGGTTTCCATACCGGTCTTGGCAAACGGGTTTCCCCGCACACCCTGGTAGGCGGCGACAAACTCTTCCACCGTGGCGAAGGGCCTGTGGAGGACCAGGGGAGCGATAAAGCGGGCCAGGATCTCCCGGCAGGTCCCGGTGGTCTCATAGCTATAGAGCGGAGCCGGCAGGGCAGCCGCCTCCCCGTACCCCACCCTCCCCTCGCTGTCGTACAGCTTGACCAGCAGGGTCGGTCGCCGCTCGATAACCCCAAAGCTGGTCTGAAACGTGCTCACCATCGGTATGGCCACTTCCCGGAGTTCCACCCTGACAATCTGCATAACCTTCTCCTTGAAATGAGTAACGAGTAATGAGTAACGAGTGATGAGTAGGGGCGACGCATGCGTCGCCCTCACCAGACGTCTGGTGCCCTTTGTACCTGTATTCAGTGACGAGTGATGAGTAATGAGTAGGGGCGCAGCGGCGCTGCGCCCCTACCAGATATCCGGTGCCTGTGTGCCTCTGTGCCTGGCTTTTCGTGCCTCTGGCAGCAGTGTCTTAGCGGGCACGTTCCGCCAGGGCTTCTGGATGCGCGGGTTCTGAGGGCCGGGCATCGGCTATATGCACGCTGGCATCGATGACGTACACCACCTCATCCCTCTACCGGCGTTGTTCAGTGATCAGCGCCACCGCCGTCTTCTCCGACTGCCAGTAGTGGTCGATCTCTCCTCGCAGGGTGTCCAATTCGGCCCACACCTCCTCCTTGGGTGTCACGGTGGCGATGGCGCGCTGCATCTCCGCCTCCAGCCAGCTTTCATCTATCGGAAGCAACACGGCCACCGGTCGTCCCCGGTAGGTCACGATATATTCCGTCCGATTCTCGCGGACATCTCGCAGGATTGCGGTAGCCTGGTTCTTCAGTTCTCGCACACCGATACGTAGCATAAGGGATCTCCTTATCTCATATAGCCATTTCTGTGGCCACATTATACCATTCCTGGCCCTGAAACGCCAGCAGGAGCCCAGGGTAACAGGGCTTATCAATTCTCCAGGAT
>RFHZ01000718.1 GCA_003696125.1 Nitrospinota bacterium | reverse complement strand
TCCGAATCCCTGACCTCAGAAGTGGATAAGAGTGGGCGTATCTGTATTCCGAAACGGTTACGGGATTATGCCCAGATTGAGGGTGAGGTCATGGTGGTCGGATTATACGAGCGGCTGGAACTCTGGAGTCCTGTGCTCTGGACCCAGTATCTGAGTCGCATCGAAGAGGTGCATGAGACCGAACTCAACAAGATTCTGAATATCCTATGAGAGTATGTGGGGTGTTGCCCGGGTGGAGACAAAAGGTAAAAGTCTCCCTGTAACACGGGCCAGGTAGCGTGCGGCAGGAACAATGAGCATCGAGATTAAACAGGTTTCCGGGGATATCGTTGAACTGATCTTTAATCCGAAAGAAGCAGATCTGCGCATCGGTGAGAACCTCTGTATCCTGGAGAGAGAGAGTGGACAGGGGATCATTGTCCAGGTCATCGAGTTTAAGACCGTTACCTATCCTTCCCTCATCCAGGAGCAACTCCAACTGGTGGTCAGCGGCAGTAGCGCCCTTCCTCCCTCTTTCGTGGAGCCGTTGACCCTGAATACGCTTAGCGAAAATGTGCCCCTGAAAAACCTCAAGATCGCCATCGCCAAGGTGCGGAAGCTCACCGGTACCCCGTGGAATCAGTGGGATGGCTGGATCCCTACCCGGGATGTCATTATCACCAAAACGGAAGATGAGGAGGTGTTTGCCAACTGCATCGGAGACCTGGGAAATCCTCTCCACCTTGGGAAAACCTTGAGTGGCAGGGATTTCTTTATCGAAGGACGCACGCTGGAAAAGATCAACATCATTACCGGGGTCAAGGGATCAGGAAAATCCCATCTGGCCAAAGTCATCCTCCTCCAGCTTATCAAGCATGGTGCTCCTGCCATCGTCTTTGATCTGAATCGAGAGTATATCCATCTCCCCAGGCATGTGATCGATGAGCAGACCGGTGAGGTCATCTCCCCGGGGATCATTCATCTCCAGGCCGGCCGGAATTTAAAACTCGGGGTACGCCAGTTTGGGCTGGCCCCCCTCATCACCATGCTGACCAAGTTCGGTCTGCCCGAGGTCTCGGCCATGTACGTGGAAAACCGGCTCTCCCGCCTGCTCGAGGAGATGCGGATACAGGAAAAACGCGGTATCGCCGCTCCTTTCCTCGGTATAGAAGACCTGATTCGCATGGCGCAGAATTACGAGTTTTCGGGAAGTGATGTGGTAAACGGGGCCATTCTGAGTCGCTTAGAGGCTATCCGTAATACCGGGGTCTTTGCCTCCAGTCCCAGCGAAGCGGTCTCGTTGCAGGACCAGTACCGGTTGATTCGGGAAGGAGGAGCGCTGGTCATCGATCTCTCTCAACTCTCCAACCTTGCCCGGTACGGATTCGTGCAGGCGATCATCGAGATCATCCGGGAGATCTGCGAGCAGGAGATTGCCCAGAAAACGGATCGCTTCCCCTTTGTCTTCTTCGAAGAAGCGCATCTCTACATCAATCGCAATACGATCGGCTATATTGTGACACGGGCGCGTCACCTGGGAGTCACCTGCTTCTTTGTGACCAACATGGTCGGGGGGCTGGATGAAACGGTACTGCGACAGGTCGATAACCTCTTCATTACCCGCCTCCCCTTTGATGATGATGTGAAGCATATCGGGAAGAGCGCCCTTACCGATCAGCAGACGATGAGCTCTTTTGTCAAACGCCTGCGTAACCACCACAGCCTGGTGCTGGGGGATGCCACCCGCCAGTACCCGATCATCTTTGAAGTGGACAGCCTGGAAGGGATCAATACGGCCGGAGAGACGCAGTTCTTCTTTAAGCCCCAGAAAGGAAAGGCGACTCAACAGGCGGCCCAACCCTCTCTCCCCTTATCCTGGCCGGCACACGGTGTGACCCCCCCGGCCAAACCCTCTCCAACCGCATCTCCTGCCGCGACACCGGAGAAATCCTCTCCCCCGTCGTCCTCTGCTACCGAGCCCTTCTCGCAGACCCTTTTGTCGCAAATCCGCCAGATGTGGCCCCACATTATCAGGCAAATCGGGAAGAAGCGGAAATCGCTCGAATCCATTCTCGCCGAGGCTCAACCGACGGCGCTCCGGCAGGGGATCCTGACCATCACCTTTCCCGCCTCGCATCGGTTTCAAAAAGAGCTCCTGGAGACGGAAGAGTACCGGAACCTGCTCCTGCACGAGCTCTTCCTCCTCTTCGGAGTCCCTCTGACCATTGTCTGTGATATTTCCCGTAAAGGAGTGGTAAAGAAACGGAAAGAGTGAGGGGAGGGCTACCCGCGCTGCAGATTCTGGAAGATCTGCCAGGTTGCCTTGGAGCGGTTCAGCGTGTAGAAGTGAATCCCGGGAGCACCGTTGGCCAGGAGTTCCTGGCACTGGAGGGTGGCGTACTCGATGCCGTAGGCTTCTACCGCTTCCCTGTCTTCCTGGATGGCCTCAAGCCGGTGCAGGAGAGGGGAAGGGATGGAGGCGCCGCACATCTCGGTAAACCGTTTAATCTGGCCAAAATTGATAATGGGCATGATCCCGGGAATGATCGGGATGGTGATGCCGATCCGGCGGGCCCGTTCGACAAAATCGAAATAGAAGCGGTTATCAAAGAAGAGCTGGGTAATAATAAAATCTCCGCCCGCATCCACTTTGCGTTTTAAATTTTCCAGATCCTGCTGAAGGCTGGGACTCTCCTGATGTCCTTCCGGATAGCCGGCCACACCGATACAGAAGTCGTATTTCTGCCTGATGAACGCCACCAGCTCGTTCGCATACCGGAAGCCTCCTGGAGTAGGGACAAAGCTTTGCGCTCCCCGCGGTGGATCGCCCCGCAGCGCCAGCACGTTTTCAATCCCTCGCTTCTGAATCTCGGTGAGTATGGCATCGATTTCTTCCCGCGTCGATCCCACACAGGTCAGGTGAGCCATGCTCTCGATCTGTATCTCGTGCTTGATCCGGGCCACGAGCTCTATGGTCTTTCGCCGTGTGCTTCCCCCGGCTCCATAGGTGACGGAGACAAAGGTCGGATGCAGCTGTTTCAGCAGCCCTATGGTCTTATAGAGCTCCTCGAAACCGCTATCGTTCTTCGGAGGGAAGAATTCAAAAGAAAAACTCTGCTTTGACTGCTGGAGAAGATCTCGAATTTTCATGGAGGAAAGTATACCATGGAGAGAAGCGAGAAACAAGTGACCCTGTGATCAGATCGGCAGACTTCCTGCAATCAAAAGATGTCTTCTACCATGACCCTGAATCCGGTGAGGAGTTTGGAGACCACTTCTCCTCTGTTCGTGGCCTGGCTGAACAAAAAGAATTCCCCGTTCTTATTTTCAAATACCTCAATTCCTCTCTCCAAGGGATCGACGATCCAGTACTCTTTGACTCCATGCCTTGCATAGACCCGCATCTTGTGCTTCAGATCATAATAAGCGGTGGAGGGGGAGAGGACCTCTATGATCAGATCAGGAGCCCCTTCGATCTTCTGCTCTCCGATGATATTCTGCCGCTCCTGGCTGATGAAGATTATATCTGGTTGGTAGACTTCTGTTTCCTCAAAATAGACATCAATGGGTGCATCAAATATCTCTCCCAGGTGATGCTGTTTTTCCACAAAATCATAAAGAAAAAACTCCAACCGCTTTGATACCCGCTGGTGATACGGTGATGGAGACGGGGTCATCACCAACTTCCCCCCGATGAGTTGGTATGGTGCTCCCTCTGGCAACCTGGCATATTCTCGATAGGTATAGAGAGATCTTTCCTCTAAGGGTGCGGGATTCATTCCAGCTCCCTCCTCTCTTCTGGTAGCGAGCTAAGGGCTAATACTATAGAGCAAGCATAACGTGCCCTGGTCTCCTTGTCAATACATGCCGGGAGATAGCGATCCTCCGGAGAAGAAAGACTTGCAAGAGAAGGAGAGCCGGATTACAATAGCCTCACAGGAGAAAGACTTTGTCCTGTTTGCCTGGCGGGAACTGGGCTATCGCTGATAGGAAAAGAGGAGGGAGTGTTGTGCCTATGGATACCGTTCCCTTTCCCCTCATCAGGGAACAGATCGCGGCGATCTATCCAGAGCTCTTCATGCCGGTTCTGGAAGCATATGCCAGGCAGCATGGCCTGTCTTTGCATGCGCTGCCCGAAGTGCGGTTACTCAACCGGGGGTACTGTTATTCCGGGGTGTTCGGTTGTTTCCCCCATTCTGATGGGAGTTACGAGGAGCATCAATTCCTTACCATCCCTCAACGCGGAGGCATCGTGCCGGAAAAGCGGCATTTTCGCCTGCTGCCCAATCCCAACGCGCCTGATGACCCCTGGGTCATCCTCGGAGAGGAGTATGTCACCCTGCTCTGTGGGGTACTGACGATTTATGGGACCGATGTAAAAGAGCCACAACGGATCAAAGCGGGAGAAAGGGTTATCTCCTATGGCTGTTATCTCGACCGGATCAGGCAAACGATCCATTGGTTCCAGGATCGACATGCCCTGCGGGCGGACGAGGTGTGGACAGCCATGATCTTCTGTCATCGCTACCGGCCACTAAGCTTTTTCGAAGAGGTTTTGGGAGTGGATCACCCTGAACTCTGTGCCCTCCGTGCACGGGGGATTACGATACCCGGAGCGGAGACAGCAGAAGCGGGTGAAGGCTAACAAGGTGGAGACGAGAAGGAATAGAGAAAGGAGTGAGTACGTATGGGACAATCAGGCATTACCAGGGTGGGTGTCGTTGGTATCGGCCTCATGGGGAGCGGTATCGCCCAGGTAGCGGCAACCGCAGGGTTTCATACCGTCGTCATCGATGTCAATGACGAGATCGTCAGCCGGGGAATGACCCGGATTGAGGAGAGCCTGCAGCGTCTGGTCGAGTCGTACGAGAAATCGGGGGGACAGCGGGGCATCACGCAGGAGCAGAAGGCGACAGCGCTCCAGAACCTCCAGTCAGGTACCGAACTCTCGTTACTACAGGATCGCGACATCATCATCGAGGCGATTGTGGAGAACTTCGAGGCCAAGGCCAAGCTCAACGAGGAGATCAGTGCTCTCGGCTATGACCGGCTCTTCGTCTCCAATACCTCCTCGATCTCCATCACCCGTCTGGCTGCCCACTATCGCTATCCTGACCGCTTCATGGGGATGCACTTCATGAACCCGGTACCCATTCAGCCCGGCTGTGAACTGATCCGCGGTTTTCTCACCTCGGATGAGACAGCAGAACGGATCACCCACTTTGCCAGGGAGCTGGGCAAGGTGCCGATCCAGGCCGAGGACAAGGCCGGATTTGGGATCAACCGCATGTTTGTCCCCTTCTTGAATGAGGCGGTGCGGGTGGTGGAAGAGGGGATCATGAGTGTGGAGGATGCGGACAAGACCACCCTCTGCCTCGGACACAAGATGGGTCCCCTGACCACCCTCGATTACGTCGGTCTCGATACCGCCCTGGCCGTGGCCGAAGTCCTGGAACAGGAGTTCGGACCCTTTTACAAACCGGCTCCCCTCTTGAAGCGGCTGGTCGATTCCGGGCACTTAGGGGTGAAGAACGGTAAGGGGTTCTATCTCTACGAAAAAGGGAAACCTCCGGTGGTCAACCCGGCGGTGGCCCGCTACCGCATGAGATAGATACCTGACTACAAATTTACATGACCACTCTTCAGAGAGGCTCAAAGGCTTTCACCACGGAGGCATGGAGAGTCAGAGGAAAAAGGCACGCAGAGGCACCGGAGGTCTGGTAGGGGCGCAGCGCGCGCTCCTACCTGCTGAACACGGAGTGCTTGACGGCAATACACCAGGGGCAAAGGCCCTCAACACTCGATAAAGGGAGGAGAAAGCATGGAGTTTATCGATCTGAATGCGATTCCGGCAAAGCAGTTGCGGGAAGGGATTGTGGCTCGTATCGTCTCTGGAGAAAAGCTGATGATGGCCTTCATGGACCTCCAGCCACATCTCAGCGACATGCCGCATCATCATCCCCATGAACAGTGCGGCGTGGTTTTAGAGGGGGAAATGGAGCTGACGGTGGGAGAGCAGAAGAAGCTCTTGAAAGCCGGGGACACCTATTTTATCCCTTCCAACGTACCGCACGCCGGCCGTACCTACGACAAACCGGCCCGGGTCCTGGACATCTTCAGTCCACCCCGCGAGGAGTATCGATGATTCACCTCTCAGAGAGGAGGTTTAACGACACATCCTGGTTTTAGTCGAGTGTCCGGTGCAGTACGTCTGGGTGTAGCGTGCTGCGCCCAGACGCCTGTGACCTTTGTGCCTGGTTTAGGGCAGGACCGGAAGAGACGCAGGAGAGATGGCGAACAGGGAAGGAGAGATGGTGTTTGATGCTGCCCGGGCTTACCAGCACATGCAGAACCTCGCTTTTCCCCGCGCCGTAGGGACACCGGGAGAACAGAAGGCGGTGCAGTATATTCTGGAAACGCTCCGTCACAGCGGTGTAGAGGTGACGGTGGAGTCTTTTACTTTTTCCCTGCTCCCAGAAGCCCTCCTCCGCTACGTGCCGTTTATGGCCGGCGTGACGATTTTGGGACTTGCCCTTTTCTTCCCCGCGCCTTCCTGGATTCCCCTGGTGCTGGTGAGCATTCTCCTGAGCGGTGTGCTGGCGTTGAGTTCCTGGCGACGCTGGCTGGCCTGGCTTTACGAGAGGGGACGAGCCAGGGAAAGTCTCAATGTGATCGGTGATATCCCTCCCACAGGGCAAGCCAGACGCTACCTGGTCCTGGTGGCCCACTACGATTCCAAATCGCAGCGCTTACCGATTGCGGTTCGCGCTTGCTGTATGGGAAGCCTGGGAGTGACGGCCATGGGGATGCTGGTCTTCCCGCTGATCGCCCACTACTGGACGACCTTCCCTTATGCCCTCACTGTCCGGTTGTGCGGTAGCCTGGCCTTCCTCTCCGGTCTGGCTTTGCTCTGTAACCGTTCTCAGAATTACTCTCCCGGTGCGGCAGACAATGCGGCCGGGGTCGGAACACTGTTAACCCTGGCTCACCTGTTGCAGCGACAGCGGTTGCAGCATGTGCATGTACGGGTAGTGTTTACCGGGGCAGAAGAGTGGGGAATGGCCGGTGCCTTGCGTTATATCCAGCGACATCAGGCTACCCTGGCTCCTGAAACGCGGTTTATCAACATCGACGGCATCGGCTCAGAGGCGGCCATCGGTGTCGTGTGGGGAAGCGGCTGTTTCTCCCTGCCGGCAGCAGGAGAGCTCGTGAATGGACTGCTCCGGTTGGCCCGTACCCTTTCCCTCCCTGCTCTCCCCATGCGCACACCACCCGGTATCGGTATGGACCATCTGCCCATTCATGCGTATGGGTGGGAAGCGGTGACCCTCTGTACCCGGAGTCTCCGCATGCTGCTCCGTATCCATACCAGGAGGGATCAGGTTCAATACGTGCATCCCCAGGGGATGGAACGGGTGGGAAAGCTCTGTTTAATGTACGCATGTGAGATGGACCGGCAATCATGTCTCTCTTTATCCTGGTAGCTTTACCACTGCTTCTCCGGCACGGATATCATTACTGGTGCATTCGCGGGGTGCAACGTGGCCAACAGCGAGAAGGACTGGTAAGTGTCGTGGTCTGGTTCTTCTGTTACCTCTCTCTGATGGTAGCCATGTTGTATCGCGCATTCCAGCTCAGTCCCGGTCTGTCGTT
>RFHZ01000717.1 GCA_003696125.1 Nitrospinota bacterium | reverse complement strand
GTCGACCATGAGACGAAAATCAGCACCGATGGCCTGGATATCCTGCCAGGTACCCAACGCTGGATTCACGGTGCGATAGTCGATGACCGAGAACCCGTCGTCAGAGGAGTCTTGGAAGAAGGGGAGGATATGCACCGTGTTTATCACTCCCTGGAGGTGATGAGTGAGGAAGCGGTGGAGGGTGAGGAGCGGCTTTTCCGAGGGCGCCTGCACCATATCACCGTAGGTGATCAGGACCGCATCCCGTTGATCCCAGCGGTACGGCGTGGGCTGCGGGTCGATACCCACCCCATAGCGGCCAACCAGCATGGCGAGTCGTTCCAGGCAACGAGGAGCAGTCTCACCATATAAGCGGGTAAAGCGGGTCTTGAAACGGTGCATCACTTCGCCGGGTAACCACTTGGCCATGCCTGAATCCCCTTCTGGTACAAGCGCTCAAATTTTAGATTATTCCCCTCTTCATGTACCCTACTCCTGCCCTTTGACATTGGCGATCAGGGCGCAGAGCTTGCGTCGCAATACGCCATAGCTGTAGAAACGAGAGGCCACGGCGTAGTTGTGATCGACGATCTTCTGGCGGTAATCCCGGTCTTCCAGAAGGCGCCTCACCTCTTCCACCACCTGGCGGGTGAGAAAGCCGTCCATGGCCGGTACCCGGAACCCCTTCGGCTCGATATCCCGGATGAAGATCGAGTAGCGATTGACAAAGATGGGAACGCGGAAGTAGACCGCCTCGAGAAAGGCGTTTCCAAACCCCTCGTACAGGCTGAGATAGGTCACCAGATCGGCATGGGGATAGAGGTCCCAGAGGGTATAGATCTTGTTCCCTTCGCTATCGTAATGCCGCGTATGACCGATGCGGGTCGCCACAAAACGGAGGTCCACCCCTTCCTCCTGGGCCAGATCGAGCAGCCTGTTGCGGTACTCAAACCCCTCATCACCCGCCTCATGAGAGACCACCAGCTTATACTTCGGGTCCCCGAGCATCTGCACCAACTGGATGGCATACTCGATCCCTTTGCGCGGCACCACGCGGGTCGGTTGCAGGATCATGACATCATCCGGTCCGAGGCCTATGGCTGTCCGGACATCAGAAGCATAGGGATCGACCGGAGGGGGTGGGTGCTCAAAGTCGAGCACGTTAGGGATGAGGGTAGCCGGAACCCCTTTGCGCCAGGCCAACTCCTCCCGTGCCGATTGGTTGATGACCGCATGTTGGAGATAGTTTCCTCCCCCTCTCGGGGGAAAGGCCATCTCCAGGTAATCATCGACCGCCGTAATGAGGAAGCGGGAACGTTCCCAGTAGAAATCGTGGTGATGGGCGATCGCCGGCATCTCCGTCTCCGCCAGGTACTCGGTCAGGGCAGCCCCGAGCGGGATATGCATCGGGATAGAGAGGGCATTCTCCAGGATCAGGAGGCTGATATCGAACTGGCGGACAAACTCGTACAGGGTGGATTTCAGATAGCCGGCCAGCTCATGAATCCGCTGGCTGACCAGGGGAGGACGGGCGGTTTTTCCCCAGATGCGTTCGCTGATCCACTGGTTCTC
>RFHZ01000716.1 GCA_003696125.1 Nitrospinota bacterium | reverse complement strand
TCGTAGAGTTTAAAAGAGCGCAGGGTTGTCTTTAAGGCCTTCTCGATCAGGGGTTCGGTCAGTATGGCCTGCGCTCTTTTAAACTCTACGATATCCATGGGAAGGAGACGCACGACTTCTCCGGGCACCGTGTCCACTTCACTCCCGGTTCTGCTGCGCTGTACATCCTCGATTACCAGAGCAGGCAGATCCGCAAGCCGCTGACCACGGACTATATCCGGTATGTGCAACTGGTCAACCAGCTCCAGCACATCGCCTCCCAGAGTACCGCCTTCATCCCGGCAGATGTTCCTGAGCAGATCTCTGACAGCTATCGCCTCTTCCTGAGTCTCCTCTACGGGGAGAAGCCGGTAGTCACCGGTGCCTTTACCATCGAGGGGTTTACGGTGATGAAGGATCTGCAGCTTGCCGTGCGCGGTAGTGAAGCGGCGCTGCGAGAGAAGCCGCTCACCATCTTCTCCTGCTGTCCCACCTCTCCCCTTAAATGGAGCGATGTGAGTTCTCAAAACCTGGTCGACTGTGCCCGGTACGGGATACCGGTGGAGCTGGTGCCTATGCCGATCTCTGGGCTGATCTCTCCCGTAACCCTGACCGGGACCCTGGTCCAGCATACGGCCGAGACCTTGAGCGGTATTGTCATCGCCCAACTGGTCAACCCGGGTACCCCGCTTCTGTACGGTGGCTCTCCGGCCATCTTCGACATCCGGTACGAGACCACTCCCCTGGGGGCCATAGAGACGATGATGATCGACTGTGCCTATAACGAGATCGGGAAGTACCTGGGGATACCGACTCAGGCCTACATCGCCTTAAGCGATGCCAAGCTTTTGGATGCGCAGGCCGGTCTGGAGAGCGGCATGGGAGCCACCCTGGCCGCCCTCTCCGGGATCAACAACATCTCCGGCCCGGGCATGATCGAGTTTGAGAGCTGTCAGAGCCTGGAAAAGCTGGTCCTGGACAACGAGATGTGTGGGATGACCTTCCGCCTGCTGGCCGGCATAGAGCCCAAGGACGATTTTCCCATGCTCCCCATCCTGCAGGAGCTGTTGAGCGAACAGCATCTCCTGATTGCCGAGCATACCCGGCGTTACCTGCGGGAAGAGCACTTCTTCCCGGGAGCGGTCATCGATCGGACCAACCGCTCCCGGTGGCGGGAAAAAGGTTCCTTGACCCTGGAAGAGCGAGCCCATGCCGAAGTAGAAAGGCTCCTCCGCCACTACCAGCCAGTACCATTGCCGGCAGAGAGCAGGCAGGAGCTGATAAGGCGCATGGAGGAAGAGGCACGGCGTTACGGGCAGGATACCTTGCCGAAGAGACCGTTCTGATATGGTTCCGGTCCCAGTTCTTATTCCCGTTGATAGACCACCTTTCCCTGGACAATGGTGTAATCGACCCTGGTTTCCAGGATTTCGGCCGGCGGGATACGGAAGATGTCTCGGGAGAGGACTACCATGTCGGCCAGCTTGCCCGGCGTAAGCGATCCTCTGCTCCTCTCCTCGCCAGCCGCATATGCCGATCCCCAGGTATAGGCCCGCACCGCCTCCTCTACGGTCAGCCGTTCTTCCGGATACCATCCCTCCGCCGGTTCGCCGCTGGCTCGTTGCCGGGTTACGGCGGCATGAATACCGGCCAGCGGATCGATCGTCTCGACCGGACAATCGGAACCAAAGGCGAGCACCGTTCCGGCGTTGAGGAGGCTTTTCCAGGCGTAAGAGTAACGTGCCCGTTTCCCCCAGAACCGGTCGGCAACCTCCATATCGGCGGTGCAGTGGGTCGGTTGCATGGAGGCGATCACCCCGATCTTGGCCAGTCGCGGGATATCATCCGGGTGGAGGAGCTGGACATGCTCGATCCGGCAGCGAGGCCGTGATGCGGGATGGGGATACTCTTCGTAGATGTCGAGCATGTCCCGGTTGGCCTGATCGCCGATGGCGTGGATGGCGGTGCCGAGACCGGCATCGAACGCCTTGTACACCATCTCGCGGAGCTCGGCTTTCGGGTTGAGGGCGATGCCGCGATTGTCGGGTTCCCCTTCGAACGGCTCGATCATCAGGGCGGTTTGCGAGCCGAGGGTGCCATCGGCAAAGAGCTTGACCTGGCCGATACGGAGCAGGTCATTGCCGAATCCGGTACGCAGTCCCAGGGCAATCGCCTCATCGAGATAGCGGGAGGGGATCAGCATGCAGACCCGCATGGTGAGCGCCTCTTCGGCGGCGAGATCCTGGAAGACCCGGAACTCTGCCGGCCCTTCGCAGTCATGGATACCGGTGACTCCCAGTCGATTCGCCTCCCGCAGTCCCACCCGTACCGCCTGCACCATCTCCGCGTGGGAGGGGCGTTCGATGATCTGGAAGACCAGGTCCTGCGCGTTTTCTCTAAGAATACCGGTCGGTTCGCCGCTCTGGGGATCCCGGTCGATCTGCCCTCCTTCCGGATCAGGGGTTTCCCGGGTAATCCCGGCTTTCTGGAGGGTGAGCGAGTTGACCCAGAGGAGATGTCCATCCTTGCGACGCAGGCAGACCGGGTGGTGGGGAGCAACCTGGTCGAGCGCCTCTTTACGCGGATATACCGGCTCCTCCCACGCATTCTGATCCCAGCCACGCCCCAGGATCCAGCGGCCAGCAGGGGTCTGCTGGACCCGGTGTGCGACCCGGTTTACCGCCTCCTGCAGGGAGGTGGCACCGTCGAGGTTCACCTGTTGTAAGGAGAGGGAGAAGCTGACGAAGTGGACGTGGGCATCGATCAGTCCCGGGATGACCGTGCGGCCTTCCAGGTCGATACGCGTCGTCTGGGAGGTGGCCAGGGAACGGATTTCCGAAGAAGAGCCGACGGCAAGGATGCGTCCGTGTCGAATGGCCAGTGCTTCTGCGTGGGGAAGGTTGGTATCGAGAGTGTAGACATTACCGTTGTCCAGGATCAGGTCGGGCATAGATCACCTCTATTATCGGCTATCAGCGCGTCTTCTCTACCAGTGGTTGTAGCTTGTGCAGTCGCTCTCTCACCTCTTTCTTCTGCTCTTCGCTCAGCGAGAGATTGGGGCGGCGGGGTGAGCCTACCTCGATCCCGCTCACCTCGCTCACGATGAACTTCACCGTGCCGAGCCAGGGGAAGCCCACGTTGAAGAAGGGAGCGTGGAGACGGGTCAGGGTTCGCTGGTGCTCCTGTGCTGCCCGGATATCCCCCTGCTGGAAACTCTCCCAGACCGCGAGATA
>RFHZ01000715.1 GCA_003696125.1 Nitrospinota bacterium | reverse complement strand
GTCATGGATACTAAAAGGGTGAGGGCCGAAAAAAAACCGGAGGAAATATTAAAAGATCGACTCCCGACGATAAAAACCAACCAGGCGCTCACCAAGAGCGAAAGGGCGCTGGGGAGAGAAAGGGTAAAAAGATTTGCATGCCCAAAAGGCAAGGAAGCAAGGGCGGCCAGCCAGGTATACAGTGGTGGCTTGGAGGTAATATCCCCATGGATATCTGTTTGAACCACCCAATGTCCGTTTTGTACAACGTCCATCACATACGCTGCTGGCCTTTCTTGATCCTTATCCATCAAATCATTTGGACTGGAGAGTTTCAGGAACAAGAGGAGCATTGCGACCAGTGTCAGAATCCCCCACAAGAGAAGCGGGGAAGGCTCAGCAGGCAGTAACGAAGAGTGCAAAGTATTTTTGATTTTTCCTATCATCTGGCGAGTCTTCCACAGCAATACGGAGACTATCCTGCTTGAGAGGGCTATTTCCGTTGCCCAGTAACTTTTCCTTGCTGAGAGGGACTCAAAGCCTTCATCTGGCCGGGGTGAGCGGCAGCAGGCATATGGAGAAGCCATACTGTATCAATACGTAACCCCTCTCGTGTGGGAAACTCTGGAATCGAACCTGTTATAGTGCCCACCATGATACTCTAAGAAGTCAACTATTTCAATACCATAAGAGAAGTCACGCAGGAGCGATGAGGTATAGACGTCGTTACGGCCCAGAGAGAGAAGGACAGCGGTGATGGAAGGCTCTCCCTGTCGTAGGACAGGATTAGGGAATTCCTGGCAGGGTAAAGGGAGATGAAAGTGGAACCGTTCCTACCCAATAGTGTCCCGGATACGAAGCACATTTTCGTTGCCCTTCTCCGGTTCTTTCCTTATTATAGAAGTAGAGGAGTTGAGACCCGGAGAAGAGAGTCGGAACAGGTTTTGCACCTGAGAAAAACCGGTAACGAGTGCTGTCGAATCTGGAGGAGTCGTCTATGGAGTATCCCCGTCTGCGTGCTGTCGATGCCTT
>RFHZ01000714.1 GCA_003696125.1 Nitrospinota bacterium | reverse complement strand
GTCCCAGACAGGACTTCTCCTACCGTAGTGGCTGACGCCGGCCGATGTTTGGTGGCTACAGCCATACAGATATCGCGATCGGTAATCACACCCAAAACCTTGTTGGCCTGATCGATGACGGGTAGTACCCCGCAATCCCCATCCCACATAAGCATGGCGGCAGCGGCAAGATCGGTCTCTGGCCGGCATGACCGGACCGCAGAGGTCATCACCTCTTTGACGTGCATCGTTTCTCTCCTCCTTCCGTGTAGCGGACCGTACTCAAGACGTCTTCTCCTTGGGGTGTTGGTGCGGCAGGCAGGCCTACAGATCAAGCATCGGGATACCATGCCAGGTACAGAAAAAATCATCGGATTGTCTCCACTGTTGGTGGAGGGCTTATACCACGTCAACAGGTTTTCGGATAGGCTCTTAGAGTAGTCGCTCCAACTCGGTTCTCGTAATTCCTAAGCGTTGAGAATATTGGCCAGCGTGCCTGGCTTGATCTTCCGCCGGGGGAGGGTGGTGATCAAGCCCTGGGAACCCAACACCAGCGTATGCTTCTTCCCCTCACGGATCGTATAGCCGAGCTTCTTGGCGACCCGCGCGAGGTGCTTGCCGGTGATCTTCATTGGCCGTGCACCTTCTGCTGTGTCGCTAAGTCGCGTTCCGCTTCCAGACACAGCGTAATCGCGTCGATGATGTTGTCAAGGGCCTCCTGTTCGGTCTCGCCTTGCGAAATCGCCGCAGGAATTTCCTTACAGGTCACCGTGTACCCGCCTTCCTCCAGATCCGGGGTCAAGACCACCGTGAAGACTTGCCCCTCCACCGTGACCTGCTCCTCGATCGGCTGAGCGAGTTGCTGTACATCACGCCGGAGGTCTTCGATAACCTTCCCGAGCGCAAAGGAAGAGACGACCTGTCCCTCAAGAGCATTAAGGATGACCTGAGGGTCATCGGTCAGCACAAAGAGAGAGACGCCGTCGGTGAGAAATTTCAGTTCTGCAAGAGGGGCCTCGAGAGTGGAAAAGTGTTTACGCAGGTAGGCAAGCGCTTTGCGAATCTTCTGGAGACTGATCCCTTCGTCCCGGAGTTGTTTGGCAATGCGGAGTTGCACAATGTCTCGGAAGGAATACTCCTTACGCGAACCCTTTCCCCTACCACCGCGGATCGCTGGCCGCACAATCCCCAGCGCATCCCAGTGTTCCAGTTGTGATCGTGTTACACCGGTCAAAGCCATGACCAGCTTACGGCTAAACGTCGCATTCATTTCATCTTTCCTCCCTGGTTATAATGATCTGAATAGAAAAGAAGGACAGCGTCAAGGGACAGGATTCGAGGTGTTGAGGGTTGAGGAGGCAGGAAAGAAACGGCGTCCATTTGTACATCCGTCTTGCTCTGCATCGTACATCCTCCTGGGCTGGTCTGGGGAGGGCCGTCTGTTCCTCAGCTAGGGGAGTATCTCAGGGAACAGACGAGGACTGGATCATGATACCGCTCCCGGGCCACTTCCGCCTGCTCCAGGGCACAAATACAAGGCCTCTACCAAGTACGGAGAGTCGTCGGTACCAATGAAAGGGCTACAACCCCACCCAGACGAGGATTTTAGAGCGGCATCCTATTGTCATGATGCCAGGCTTTGAAAAGCCGGGAGGATGTCACACAGTGTCTCAACACGGCCCACATCTGTCTCCTGGCAACTCTGACAGAGTAAGCGACCATGAGTGCTAATAGGACCTGGGCTTGCCGTTACGCAACACTTCGGTGATGGCCCCAGCCTTTCCCTGAAGAATTATGCACACCCCCATAGTGGTAGAGTAGAAATGAGGAATAAACTTGTAAAGGAACAGCGTTCATTGCAAGGGGAAAGGTTCCCTCTCCTGAGGACCATGATCAGTCGTGGTGGTAAGCTCTTCGGCTATCCACCCCAGAGATCCCACGGCCAGGGAGACAAGAGAGAAACGGGCCGTTGGACGTTGGGGAGGACAAGGATCATGGATCGCTTGGAAGGGAATGGAAGAACCCTTAGAGGGAGTGGTGGAGAAGAGAAAGCAGGGGAAGAGATCATCTTGGAGTAAGGAGGTGCATGATGAAGGGTATTCAAAAAGATGCTATGCCTGCTTTTCTGTACCGATTTTTTTTGAGTGTGAACCTGATCGGTCTGCTTCTCCTCGTTTCCTGGACACTGTCCCAGGCCCATACACCGCCTGAGAAGGTGCAGGCCCAGATCGCGGAGATGCAGAAACTGGCACCAGGTCGAGGGTATCTCGACGCCCATAAAGACGTCGAAAAGCCGTTAGGATTACTGGGAGGTCCCATTACGGTAACGATTCGCCAGGAGAGTGGTGGCGTGTTTGTGGCGTTGCCAGACAATCGGCGACTCGACCCCAATGTCTTTGGCGTCCCTGGCCTGCCCAGGGCCTATGGTGGAACCCCTGGGATCAACGGTGTTCCTCCGGTACTGCGGGTAACGCAGGGGAAGGCATATACGGTGATGAAGAAGAAATCCCCGTTTGGCGACAAGTATATTGTGCTGGCCGAAGGGAAACTGCAGCTCAAGGCGGTGGATGCTACGGCAACCGATGCCGCACAGAGTCACGACTCGGTCCAGATGGAAGCGAGCTGGAAAGACAAGGCAGGGAACACCTATGCCGTGAAGTGTTGTAAGAAGCTCGCCGTTCATGGCGTGGAATACCCGACGTTTGGCGGCGTCGTGACCAACCACATCATGCACGGCTGGAGCCGTATTGGTACTGCGTTGATGCCGACGATGTTTTCCTACTTTGCCTTCTGGGGTATGGGAGAAGTGCGCAAAAACGGCACAGTAGTCGACGCCCCTCGTCTCATTCACGGCATGCTTACAGAATACGTGCGGACTACGGGTTATAAACTGGGCTTTGACCGGGACGTAACCCCTACACGCCTGCATTTTCACCTGATGATCCCTCCTTTTGCCCCTGTTCCCCAGGAGGGAAAGTTTACACCCAAGCCGGTGAAGACCGGCTTCACGTTGCCGAATGGGAAACCACTGCCCTTCTGGCACGTCATGTTTGAAAATCTGGAGATCGAGGCAGAACGGGGGTGAATGTTATGCGAGCACTCTGGAGGTGGAACAGGGTTAGAAAGGAGGTAAGAAGCTCTTTCCTTGTTCTCGCTGCTGTTGCTGCTGGGCATAATCTGGGGTGCTGGTTTGTCGGAATATGCAGTGATGGCTGCTGAACCCGCAGTTGTTGTCACCCTGACCGACCGGCTAACGTACATGCCTAAACGCGTCACTATACAGGC
>RFHZ01000713.1 GCA_003696125.1 Nitrospinota bacterium | reverse complement strand
CTGCACCAGCTCAAGGGAAAGAGAATCGGCCTGCACAACTTTCCCAACGATCTCCACACCCTGGAGGTGATGTTGACCCACACCGGGCTCTCCCTCCAGGATGTCACCGTGGTAAAGGTCGATTTTGACTTTGCCCCCTTCCTGCGAGGCGAAATCGACGCCATGCAAAGCTATATCATCGATGAGCCGGCTGCACTCAAGGCCCAAGGGGTCGAGGTCAACGTCATCCGTGCCTCTGATCACGGGTACACGATGTACGCGCAGGTCTTTTTCTGCACAGAGCAGATGATCCAGACCAGGCCGGAGCTGGTCAAAACCTTTTTAGAAACCTCTTTTCGTGGATGGCGGGTAGCGATCAATACCCCGGAAGCCACGGCCAGGATGGTGATCGAACGCTACTATCCGGGTGGGGACCTCTCCCATCAGATCGAATCCCTCAAACTGATCCGCTACCTGGTGACCAAAGGGGTAGGAGAAGAGCTCATCGGCATGATGAACCGCACCGTCTGGGAGAAGAGCATCCAGCTCCTGCTCCGGTCTGGCCTGCTCAAAGCGCCACTTCCACCAGAGGAGGTATTCACCCTCCAGTTTCTCAAAGCGATTTACGGCTTTTAACCCGGGAGTAAGGATACCATGTGGAGAAACCTGCATCTGAAATGGAAGCTCATGGTCGCCTTTGTCGGCGTTACCGTTCTCCCCCTGGTGATCACCACCCTGATCATCTCTAACCGGATGAGTGCCCGCTTAGAGGCCATGAAGATCCAGGATCTGATACACCGGGTAGGGATGGTGCGCAACCTCTTCCACAAGCTGAATACCAAAGCGCTGGATTACATCTCCCTCTTACAGGGAAATGAAGAGCTGATCCAGGAGGCGTACTTTACCCGAACGGTCGGTGATAACAGTGCCCTGACCAGGCATCTCCGCCAGCTCATCCATATGCTCGATGTGGATGAGCTGGCCGTCTTCGGACTTAACGAAACCCTGCTGGCCCAGGCTGGAGCCCCATACCAGGACCACTCTCCCTCTCCTTCCCTCCTTGCCCAGGCCCTGACCGGTCAAAAGGTCCTCGGATACGACCAGAGGCAGGACGAGATAATCTTACGAGCAGCAGGTCCCCTGACCAGCCAGGGAGAGACCATTGCCGCGGTCACGGTCGGCTTTCATCTCTCGACCCGCTTTGCCGAGCAGATCCAAAAGACGATAGGGGCAGAGTTTGCCCTGATCTCCGGGGGAAAAGTCGTCATCGCTTCCCATGCCGGAATGCGGGCCACCACCTGGACTCCCTTTCCCAACCTCTCTCCTGATACGGTACACATGGAGCGGGAAGTGCATCTGAACAACACCCCTTACATGATGATCCTTGCTCCCCTGTCCCTGCCCTCTCCCCTGTCCCAACCCTCCGTGATCATTGCCCTTGATAAAACCGATGTCCGGCAGACGATCAGCGAAACCCGCTTCTCCCTCTTTGCCATCACCACCGTCATCGGGGTGTTGACCGTACTGGTGAGCTACGG
>RFHZ01000712.1 GCA_003696125.1 Nitrospinota bacterium | reverse complement strand
TCGATTTTGCAGGCCGCCCCTTCCAACCGCTGCGGGAAGTACATATCGAGCGCTACATCCAGGAGAAAGCCGCCCAGGAAGGGACAGGGGAAGATCCGGCCAACGCATGGCTCCAGCGGTTACGCCATCTGGCGGCCGCCTTCTGGAACTGGGAAAAAGGGCGGGGCATCATGGGGGACGATCCCATGGTCATCCGGGTGCTGGGTGTGCCGACCGTGGAGGATTCTATCTTCCAGGGCAAACAGGAATCGGGCGAAGAGCTGGTCACCACCAACTACCCGTTGGCCCTCTCCGCACTGCACACCGAACATGGGCTCCCCTATATCGCCCTGGCCGGGTACACCGACTTCCTCCAGGCCTACGAAAACTACATACAAACAAATAGGGATCGGGAGGGACGGGTCCTGCCCATCCGTCTCTTCCCCGAAGGCGCGGTGGAGGAGTCCGTAGATACCCTTTACCTGCGCTTCGCCCAGGGCCTGATCCTGGGCCATATCTACATAGACGAACAGCAGGACTTCTACTTCCGCGCTGCTTCCCATCACGTGGGAGAGGACGGCGCCCAGGCAGCCACTCGGCTGAGCCGGGATCTCCAGGCTGCCATCGAGGCCCTGGGAGAGCACCCTAATTTCTTGCGGCAGATCGAGTATGACGCCAAGCGCTTCACCGAACAGTATGGCTTCCAGGGTGTGAGCCAGGAGGTTGAGAAGGCCAAGGAACGGTGGGCGTCTTATCGGGAGGATGAGGCCTTTCGCCCGATCTGGGACAAGCTCTTCCAGGCCATGGATCAATGGGCCCGTGTATCCCGGCAGGACACGGCCACCCATCTCCAGGCCTGAAATCGGGCGCAGGCGTCTTGTCACTCGAACCGTGAAAACGGCAGGATGAGGAAAAACGGAGGTCCGATCCGATGCTACAAGAACCCACCGATTCCCCCCGGCGGATCGCCCGGGCAATCTTGATCGGTCTGGGAGAGGCAGGCTATGAAGTGTGTCTGGAACTTGCCTATAAACTTCATGCCCATCTCCAGAAAGATCCCGACTCCCCGGTTCATCCAGGGGTGATTCGCTACATCTGCCTGCTTTCGCTGACAGAACCACAAAGGGAAGATGGGGGAACCGAGGTTTTAAGAGCGCCCAGGAGACCGGTTCCGGGTTCTGAAGTGGGGTCCTTTTTCACTTTTCTCGACTTGCCGCAACTCTCCGATCCTCGAGCAGCGGTGGAATGGTGGGAGCGGCATTACGGCGAGTTCGGGCAGAAATTGCGCCAGGTGTCCGGCCAGGTACGAGGACGCGACTTCGCTCACCTGCTCCGGGCTCGGAATATGGAGCTGCGTCACCCCGGTCGTCTGGAGTACTTCATCGTCGGCTCCCTGGGAGATCCTCTGTGCAGTGG
>RFHZ01000711.1 GCA_003696125.1 Nitrospinota bacterium | reverse complement strand
GCACTGCACCCGCTGTCTCGCCTCGATTCGGAAAGCCGTGGGTCGCCTCCCCGGCGTGGACGAGGTCAGTGGTGATCCCGACCGGCAGATCATCACCGTCACCTATCGTGCCGGGAGGGTTGCGCCGGACGGCATCCGTGAGGCGATCATGGCCCAGGGGTTTCTTGTCCAGGAAACAGCGAGAGGAGGAAGAGATGGGAGAAGTGAGCCGTAACCTGGTGGTCACGTCCCTGGTGTCGGTCCTCATGGCCGGTTTCGTACTGATCTACACCGCGCTTACGCCGACACAGGCACAGCAAGGCATGATACCGGTAACCGGACCGACGGTCCCCTCAGTCAAGGGATATAGCGAGGGACAGGAAATCCTCTTCATCCACACCGAAGCCTCGGATCCCGGGATTGCCCGGATCCTGACCGACATGATGGGTTCACCGGTCCTGGTTGTCCCATCGCTGGCCCGGGCACCGGAAGCAATGCTGGCCCATGTCTACGTCTTTAAGAATGGCATCAAAGGGGAGGGGCCGCTCGGGTTTCAACCGGATGTCTTTGATCACCCGCCCGGGACAGCGGGGTACAGTCCCTTGCGTGCGCTGAACCTGGTCACCTGGAAGGATGAACAGGCGGCGCGAGAACTGCGGTCAGCCGCCGAGGTCAAAGAGGCTGAAGCCAGAGGAGAGGTGACCATCGAGCGTCCTGGGGTGGTGATCAACATGCCGCTGCTGACCTGGCCGGGTGGAGAGCGGTAAGGAGTGAGGAAGCGATCCAGGATGGACGATGTGGTAGGTAGGGAGAGATAAAAGGGCAAAGAGAGGAAGAGGAAACAGGACCAATGGGGTGTAGAGACTCGTTCCACTGGTGTAAAGATCCGCTTCTGCCTCTCCACTGGAGCTGGAAGCGGTGTTTCGTTTCCTGCAAGAGCTGGTTAGCCCTCGCCGGAGTAACGGCTTTCCTGGTGGGACTGCTGCTGGGAATACCAGGTGCTGACGCCGCCCCGATCTTCGGGCAGTCCCCACGAACCCAGTTCTTTCTCGGTACGGCTGTCCGGTCGTTCGGACGCTTCCAGAAACTCTCAGGAGGAGGGAGAGACCTGGCCGTCTGGACGGCCCCCTTGGTCGCGTCCTATGCGCTGCGAACCGATGCCACGGTGACCTTGATCGTTCCCTACGTGAACAAGCGGCTCCAAACACCGGCCGGCACCCTGCGGGCCGATGGACTCGGCGATCTGCAGATCCTGGGCAAATACCGATTTTTTCGTCGAGACGCCCCCTTTAGCCGTCTGCAGGCGGCTATTCTGGGAGGGCTGAAACTCCCCACCGGTTCCAACTCAGAAGGCCCAGGAATTCAGAAGGCACCGGCACTGCAGCCCGGCTCTGGCTCGGTCGATGGGATCGTGGGGGGAGCCGCCGGGTACACCACCATGCATTGGAGTTTCGAGGGGGCACTCACCTATAAGATCAACTCCACAGCGGAGGACTTCCGCTTTGGGAATGTGCTGGCCTACGATTTCTATGTGGCCTATCAGCTCTATCCTGACTGGCCTACCCCGGGACTGTCCCAACTGAACATCAGTCTGGAGCTCAACGGTCGGACCAGCGGACACAACGAGGTCCATGGCCGTGAAGTTCCGGAGAGCGGGGGTACGGTGCTGTTCCTCTCCCCCGGACTCCAGTATATTGTGTCGGGCAATCTCCTGCTGGAGACAGGGGTACAGGTGCCCATGGTACGGGAGCTCCGGGGAGCACTGGAGCCGGACTACACGGTACTCTTCGGCTTCCGGTATCTGTTTTAAACTCAGCATTCACCGATAAAAAAGGAGACACACCATGAGCATACGGATAACCCAACGGAACGTGATAATCCTCTTCCTCTCCGGTCTGCTGCTGGGCACAGCGCTGCTCACCCCTAAGGCCTTTGCCCAGATCACGCAGGTGCAGATGGGAGTCGATGGCATGATATGACCTATCTGAGCCTACGGGGTCCAGAAGGCCCTTACCCGCCTGGAAGGCGTGGACAGAGTAGAGGTCAGCTTACAAGAAGCCCGTGCGGATATCCGGCTAAAGCCGGGGGCTCCTTTAGAGGTGAAAACACTACGGACGACCGTAATCAGGGCCGGCTTTACGCCGACCTGGATCCGCTTCGAAGCCGTGGGGCAAGTGGTCGAACAGGATGATCGCCCTCTCTTCAAAGTGAGCGGGAGTGACCAGCGCATTCCCCTGGCGGAGAACGAAACGCTCCGCACCCTCCGTCAGAAGGCGGCGGGGAAGG
>RFHZ01000710.1 GCA_003696125.1 Nitrospinota bacterium | reverse complement strand
GGTCTCCTCCGTTTTTTTTTTTTTTTGTTTGGGTAGAGCCTTCATGGACTCAGTGGTGCTGTGTCCAGAGGGAATCCATCTGCACGCTTTCTATTACAGGTGGCCTCACCTGGAGTCTGTAGGGAGCGCAGCGACGCTGCGCCCTCATACTCGTTCTTGATAGGTCTGTCGTAATAATACCCTTTGTGGGCTCACCCTCTTCCTGTAGGAGCGAATTTATTCGCGACTGCAGAGCCAGAGTTCCCCTCGCGAGTCACGGTTAAAACCGCTCCTACTTCGACTTTGGAGAGGGCAATGGAGGAGGGAGGCTTCGATGCCGGAAGCGAATCCCGAGGAGGTCCCATCCCATGTGCAGCGGGTCGATAAGCAGGTTCAGCTTGGACCCGGCCACATCGTGCCAGTTGACGGCCACTTCCCGGACCCGGTACCCCAGCTTATGGGCCAGATAGAGGACCTCGACATCAAAGGAAAACCCGTCTAAGGTCTGATAGGAGAAGATCTGCTGGGCAGCGGAGCGGGTAAACAGCTTGAACCCGCACTGGGTATCCTTGATGTGGGGGACAACCAGCAGGTTCACGAGCAGGGCAAAGATCCGTCCGAGCAAGAAGCGGTACAGCTTTTTTTCCACATGCGTGTCCGGGGAGTCCAGGGCACGCGATCCGATGACTACCTCGCAGCCGGTGAGGGCCATCTCTGCCAGCAGGCGGAACAGCTCAGCGATCGGGGTGGCCCCATCGGCATCGTTGAGTAAGATGAGGGCTCCCTGGGCGGCAAACACACCGGTGCGCACAGCCGCCCCCTTGCCACGGTTTCGTTCTAAGGAGATCAGCCGGATATGGGGGTGGCGCTGGCTGAATGTGTTGACCAGAGAGGCGGTCTGGTCTCTACTCCCATCGTCGACCACCACGATTTCATGCGGAATCCCTTCTCTGTCCAGAAACTCCATGCACCCGGCCAGAGTGGGACCCAATCTCTTCTCCTCGTTGTACGCCGGGATAACGACAGAGAGGACAGGTGTGTGGTTTGCCCGCAGGGAAGCGATCAGTTTGTGGGCCGCCTCCCGCATCTCGCCCCTCCCCTTCTCCGGTTTCTGTTCCTGCCTGAAAAGCTTGCCGGGGATCCTTCGGCGGCCGAAAGGGTATCCTGGATGCGCTGGTGCTGGAAAAGAATCCCACCATAGTATAGCATTTCCAGGGTGAGCGCATCTATTTTTTTGCCTTTAGTAAGGGGGACAGCTCTATAGAGGCGTTGCCATTCTCAACCAGAAATGCTCAATCCGGCTCGCAAATCCCTTATGGCCGGCATCCCCTGCCACCTGGCTCCCTGGGGCCACGGCGGATTGGCAAAAGGGGGGGCCCCCCATTGAGCAGCACAATGCCGCCTAAAAACGATGCCACGAAGATGAGACAGGTACCCACACCGCTCCTCTCTTGACGCCTATTACCCCATGTATTACACTATGGCATACCCACAGAAGGAGGCCATAGCTATGGGGACACGCACTGTACGGTTAGATGAGGAAACAGAACACCTCTTGCAGCATATCGTACAGGCCACAGGCCTGTCGATGTCTGCCGCGGTCAAAAAGGGCCTGTGGTTACTCTACCAGGAACTTACTCCACCCAGTCACACGCCCTATGACATCTACAAAACCCTTGATCTGGGGCCTGGCGGCTATGCGAGAGCACCGTCCACCGATGTCCAACGGGGTGTACGGGAGGCTCTATACCAGAAGTTTCGGCGATGATCCTTGTCGATACCGGACCGTTTGTCGCCTTGTTTGATCCACAGGATGCGCTCCACGCACGCTGTAAAGCGGTACTCAAGACCATTCGAGAACCGCTCTATACGACGATTCCTGTGCTGACCGAGGCCTTTCATATGCTTTCTCCGGGAAGCTATGGGGCCGATCGCCTGCGAGAGTTTGTGCTCCGAGGAGGCGTTGGGGTATGGTTCATGGAGGATACCGGTATCCGGCGAGCATTGGCATTGATGAAGCAGTATGCGGATCATCCGATGGATCTCGCCGATGCGTCCCTTATTGTCGCTGCAGAGGTACTGAGGACCCAAAAGATTTTTACGATTGATCGGCAAGACTTTGTGACGTATCGGATACGACGAGGCCATCGGTATGTACCGGTCGAGATCATCGGGTAATCCCGGTTCTTTCCTTCCAGAGGCAGAGAGGCCCCAACCGGTGTCAGGTATCGCCGTGTGCAGATGGCCAAAAAACTGGCCGCCGATCGCAGCCTCCCTATCGCCGACATCTGCCGCACGCTACGCGTCTCCCGGGCCACCTTCTCTCGCTACGTGGCCCTGTCGGAATCTCCCTCTTATCCTCATTCTGGTCGCCAGCCACGAGGGTCAGGAGGAGAGTGCCGGATCACAGGAGTGCCCTGGCTGGTGCTCCTTCTCCGAACCCTGGTAGGCAACAACGGAACGTTTGTTCCAGAGGAGGAGCCCTGCAGATTCCCGGTAACAATGTGCATCGGTGAAGAACACGGCCTGAGCGCTGAAGCACCTGACCTCCTTCAGGATCTTATTTCCCTCCGGTCTTCGCGACAGAGATGCGACGGCTCGTCCTCCCCGTTCTTGACATGGAAGGGGGTGTGCTATACTATTTTTAGGAGTGATACCGAGTTATAGCCGGGAAACGGGAAAGCGGAATATCTATGCACGCTGAACGCCCTCTGCTCTCAGGGCTCCTCTCTCTGCTGGTTGCGCTTTTTGCCTTCCTGCTGGCCGTGCAACAGGTCTACAACTACGATATCTGGTGGCACCTGAAGACCGGTCAATGGATCTGGCAACACAAGGAGATTCCCCATACCGATCCGTTTACCATTGCCACGGCCAATGCTCCCTGGCAACCCCATTACTGGCTCTCCGATGTGCTCTTTGCCCTTCTCCTGTCGTTGGCCGGGATCAACGGGCTGATCCTGTTCAAGGCCCTGGTCATCGCCCTCGCCTTTCTCCTCGCCTTCCACCTGATGCTCAGACAGGGGGTCAATCCCTTTCTGGCATCGGCCCTGGTCTTACTGGCCGTTCCCCTTGCCCAGTTCCGCTTCCTCCTCCGGCCCCATATCTTCATGTTCCTCCTGTCTGCCCTTTTCTTCTGGAGGCTTTCGGTGGGAAGCTCAGCCCAAAAGTGGTACCTGCTCTGGCTCCTACCCCTTATGGCCCTCTGGGTCAACCTGCATGCCAGCTTCTTCCTCGGTCTGGTCCTGGCCGGTTGCTTTTGCACAGAATCCCTGCTGCAGACCCTCTATCCCCGTTATTCTCGAGAGCACCGGCTCCCGTCCCCTGCTTTCCTGGGTCCCCTCCTCCTTCTCCTGGCCGCCATCACCCTGCTCAATCCCTTTGGTCTGGACCTCCTGCGCTGGATACTGACAGATTTTATCCTGAAACAGGTGACCCAGGGGACCATTACCATTGAGGAGCACGCCCCGCTGGTGTGGGGAGAGCATCCCGGGTTTTGGGGACTGATGCTGGCCACGGCAACGAGTTTCCTTCTGGCCTGGCGTCGGGTCCGGTTCTTTCATCTCCTGGTCTTTCTCGCCACCTCCTTCCTGGCCCTCCGCGGGGTACGCTTCATCGCGGTGGCGACCCTGCTCCAGGTTCCCCTCCTCGGGTACAACCTGCAGGCAATGTTCGATAAGCTACCGGCCAAGATATACCGGCCCTCGTTTCGCCTCCAGGCTGCCCTGGCCCTCCCCCTTCTGCTCATCGGCAGCCTCTTCCTCTTCCAGCAGGCATTTGCCGAGCATAAGGTCTATCGTTTTGGCCTGGGGATTCAGGAGAGCCGCTTCCCCAAAGCGGCCGTAGCCTTTCTGCGTCGACTCGACCCGGCGGGAAATTTCTATAATACCTGGGCCTTGGGAGGGTACCTGCTCTGGGAGTGGCCGGAGAGGAAGGTCTTCTGGGACGGCCGTTCCCTGGAGGCGCAACGCAGGCTGGCTGAGCAGTTGGAGGCGACCTCACATCTGGCCCTGGGACCCCTTTTGCAACGCTTCGACATCCGGGCCGCCATCCTCAGCCTGAAGGACAGGCATATGGCCGCCTATTTCCGGCATGCACCCGCCTTTCGCCTCGCCTATTTCGACGACCAGGCCCTCATCTTCCTGGCCGACAATGCCCTCCCCCCGGAAAAGCGGGAAACGGTTCGCTTTTTTGAGCACATCCTTCCCGAATCGCCCGATTTTTCTTACCTGGCCTCCTATGCCCACAGCCCGGTGGCGCTCCGGGTAGAAGAAGAGCTGCGACACGCCGTACGACTGGCTCCCCAGAGTTTCCGGACCCATTTCCTCCTGGGGTTTTTCCTGGAGGTTACCGGCAGGCGAGGGGAGGCTTTAGACCAGTACTTTGCCGCCATGCAGGCCAATCCCCGCCTCGCCTTCATCCATTACGATCTGGGACACCGCGCAGGGCGCCTGGCCATCCGGCTGCAGCAGTGGGACAGGGCAGCACGACTGTTGCGGGAAGCCCTCCGCTTCCAGGAGAGTAGCGAATTCCTCTTCCTCCTCGCCACCGCCCTGTACCAGGGGGGACATACAGAAGAGGCAGAGCAGACCTATCAAGAGGTGTTGCGACGTGAACCGCAACAGGTGGCGAGTCTGGTGAATCTCGGCTACCTCTATCTGGATACCGGTCGTTTCCAGAAGGCAGAGGAGATGCAACGCCAGGCCCTAGAGGCTGCTCCCACCAACGAAGCGGCCCTTTTCGGCCTGGCCCTGGCCCTGCAAAGAGGGGGAAAGCGCGAGGAGGCCATACAACGCTGGCAGGAGTTCTTGGCCAAGCACCCGCAGAGCCGGTGGGAGCAGAAGGCGAGGGCGTATCTGGCACAGTTGACGGCAGCCCAACCCGCTACCAGATAGGGGATGCTGTCCTTTTTTCCAGAGAAGTCGGCTGGCAAGAGGGGGTAAGGTTAAATGAGCATTCTTCCCGCCAGGAGGTCTGGTCTCTGGGTACCAGTGCTCGTTGGGGGCATCGGATTGGGAGTACTGGTCTGGAATCTGGTGCATCTCTATTCAGTTGTGGATGATGCGTATATCAGCTTTCGCTACCTGGATAACTGGCTGGCCGGTCACGGACTGGTTTACAATCCCGGGGAGCGGGTCGAGGGGTACACCAACTTTTTGTGGATCGTGTTGCTGGCACCGTTACGCCTCCTGGGACTGCAACCAGAGCTGGCCTCCTTTGTGCTTTCCCTGGCTGCCCTGGCCCTCTTGCTGGGGGCTGTCTTCCGTACCGCCTCCAGCCTGGCCGATAGCCCAGTGGCTGGAGGGGCGGCTTTGCTTCTGGCTGCCAGCTCTGCTCATCTGGCCCGCTGGACCACGTCAGGCATGGAGACGGTCGGCTTTGCCGCTCTGCTTGCCCTGGCCAACCAACAACTGGCCCTGCGACGCCAGCACAGCCTGAAATCTTCTCTCTTCTTTGGACTGGCCGTGCTGACCCGTCCTAATGGTGTCCTGCACGGGGCCGTGGCTTTCCTC
>RFHZ01000709.1 GCA_003696125.1 Nitrospinota bacterium | reverse complement strand
GGGTCTCTCCATGGCTGAGTATACGGTCGAGGCGAATCGGGAGACCCTGGTCTGTGTCCAGTTAGAAGAAGAGGAGGCTCTGCACAATCTCGAGTCCATCCTCCAGGTGGACGGAGTTGATGTCTTTTTCATCGGGCCGTCTGATTTATCGCAGTCTATGGGGTATCCGGGACGTTCAGATGCCCCTCCGGTTCGGGAAGCGATGGACCGGGCCTTTGCCGCGATTGTCGCAGCGGGAAAGGTATCAGGATCGGCCGGTAATCCCCAGGCCATCCGCACCTATCGACAGAAAGGGGTTCGTTACCTCTACACCCATCTCCCTACCCTTCTCTCCCGGGCCAGCGCCATGTTCTTCGAGAGTGTGCGGGATTGAGGATGGGCCGGGTGTGCGAAGGTAAATTTCTAGCAGTATGAGGTCTCAGAGGGCAACAGTGTCTGTCATAGACTCGGTAAAGGGACATGACCCCAGGGTACGATAAGAAGCAGGTCATCGCCTGGGCGCTGTACGACTGGGCCAACTCGGCCTTTGTCACCACGGTCATGGCCGGCTTTTTTCCCCTCTTCTTCAAGCAGTACTGGAGTGCCGGGGCCGACGTCACGGTCAGCACCTTCCGGTTAGGGGTCGCTAACTCCCTGGCCAGCATCGTGGTGGCCCTTCTTGCTCCTGTGTTGGGGGCCATCGCGGATAGAGGGCACACCAGGAAGCGGTTCCTTCTGGGGTTTGCCCTGCTCGGCATGGTGATGACCGGTGGGCTATTCGGTGTGGGGCAGGGGGCCTGGGATACGGCCATAATCCTCTATGTCCTTGCCACGGTCGGTTTCTCCGGAGGGAACATCTTCTACGATGCCCTGCTGGTAACTGTTGCCGACATGTCCAGACGGGATATGGTCTCTGCCCTCGGTTTTGCCCTGGGGTACCTGGGAGGGGGGATTCTCTTCGCCTGGAATGTGGTCATGACCCTGTATCCCTCCTTCTTTGGCCTGGCCAGTGCGAGCGAGGCGGTACGAGTCTCCTTTCTCAGTGTTGCCCTCTGGTGGGGTCTCTTTTCCCTGCCCCTCTTCTCCTGGGTAAAAGAATCAAACCTGGGGGAACCATCGACAGGTTGGGGTGCGGTCAGGGCCGGCTGGACTCAGTTGCGGGCCACCTTTCAGGATGTGCGGCAACTCCGGGTGGTGTTCCTCTTCCTGCTCGGGTACTGGCTCTATATCGACGGGGTAGATACCATTGTTCGCATGGCCATCGACTACGGGATGTCGCTTGGACTGCAGGCCCAGGACCTCATTGTTGCCCTGCTGGTAACGCAATTTGTCGGTTTTCCGGCGGCCATCGCTTTCGGGAAGCTGGGGGAGAAGATAGGAGCCAAGAGGGGAATCTTCCTGGGGCTGGGTGTTTACGTCGGAGTCACCCTCTGGGGATTCTTCCTGCGACAGGAGTGGGAGTTCTATGCCCTGGCCATCGCCATCGGGCTGGTGCAGGGAGGGGTACAGGCGCTGAGTCGCTCCCTATACACCCGTCTTATCCCGGAGAACAAGGCCACAGAGTTCTTCGGGTTCTACAACATGCTAGGGAAATTCGCCGCGGTCATCGGTCCTACCCTCATGGGAGGGGTCGGTGTGCTGACCGGAAATCCCCGCTATGCGGTCTTCTCCATCCTGATCCTGTTCCTGGGAGGAGCGTTCTTCCTCTCCAGGGTAGATATAAAGGAGGGGCAACAGATGGCACGACGCCTGGCAAACCTTTAGGCCCTGTCTGGAGAGGTCTCTTTTTCTCGTCTGCCATTTGGACATGTGCACCCTTCTTCATCTTATGGCCACTATTGATAACTGTTTCGAGATTTTCTCCCTCTTTTTTTCTGTCAACCCCTGTGCCAAATGGGCAATCCTTCGGGTTTTTCAGGAGAGGAGCATCCCTGAGAAGGGGGGATATTTCAGGGGATAACAGCCTCTGGTATGTCCTTTGCTATCGCTCAGGTAGAGAGGGTCATTCTCCTCCTTATCTCCCTAAAATGGTTTACAGGTGACGTGAATAGGAGGCTGTGTCATGCTTGGGAAAAAACCGTTTCTTCGTTCCCTTTTTCCATGTGCCCTGCTAGTCGTGTTCCTCCTCCTGCTGTGGTCTGGTGGGATCCAGGCAGCAGAAGAGGAGCAGAAACCGGAACGGCTCATTACCATGGCTGTGGAGTATCCGGGGATCGAAATCCCGGCCGGCAAAGATGTGAGCATGGATATCATCTTTCATAATAAGGGGCGGTCAGATGAGACCGTTGACGTGTGGATCGCCGAAAAGCCGAAGGAATGGGAGGCCAAGATCAAGACGTACCGGTTTACCGTAACCGGGGTCCATGTCCCTTCCGGGAGCAACAAGAGCATCACCTTTGAAGCCAAGCCGGTTGATGAAGAAAAGATCCAGCCTGGGGACTATGAGTTCCGCATTGCCGCGCAAACCCGGGATGGAGAGTTCAAGATGGCCGAGACCATCAAAGTGAAAGTCACAGAGAAGGAGAAAGAGGAGACCAAGAAATCCAAAGGCCTCACCCTGAGTACCACCTACCCGGTCCTGCGTGGTCCCACAGACGGTACCTTTGAGTTCTCTGTAGAGGTGGACAGCGATCTGGACAAGGATGCGGTCGTTGATCTCTTTGCCGAAGGACCCAAGGATTGGACCATCAACTTCAAGCCAGCCTATGAATCCAAGTACATCTCCAGTCTTCAGATCAAAGCCAATCAGAGCAAAACGGTCTCTGTAGAAGTCAAGCCCTCCTTTCTGGCTCAAGCCGGGGAGTATCCGATCAAGATGCGGGCCAGCACAGAGGATGCCGAGGCAGAGATCGATCTCACGGTTATTCTGACCGGTACCTACAAGTTGGAAGCAGGCACGCCTAATGGGCTGCTCTCGCTGCAGACCAAGCCGGGCAAACCGGCCAATATCTCTGTCTATGTGAAGAATACGGGATCGGCGGTCAATCACAACATCAAATTCCTCTCTTTCAAGCCGGAGAACTGGAAGGTTGAGTTCAAACCGGAGAAGATCGAAGCCTTAAAACCTGGTGAACTCAAGCAGGTTGAGGTAACCATCACCCCGGATGAAGATGCCCTGATCGGCGACTATTCCGTGAGTGTTGAGGTCCAGGGAGAAAAGTCATCCAAGACCCTGGAGTTCCGCACCACGGTCAAGGCTTCTGCCGCCTGGGGTTGGATCGGCGTAGCCATCATCGTCGGGGTTACCGGCGGATTAACCGGATTATTCCGCAAGCTAGGAAGGCGCTAAGATGGAGACCAAAGCGATCATTGAGACAGAAGAGTTGACCAAAATCTATAACGGCCAGGTGGCCGTAGATCATCTCTCCTTCCAGGTAAAGGAGGGGGAGATCTTTGGATTCCTGGGTCCAAATGGGGCGGGGAAAACCACCACCCTGCTCATGCTCCTTGGCCTTACCGAACCTACCAGTGGTCGGGCCAGGGTGGCCGGCATCGACCCGACCAGAGAGCCGGTAAAGGTGAAACGTGTGGTCGGGTACCTGCAGGAGCACATGGGTTTTTACCGGGATTTGAATGCCAGGCAGATGCTCCGGTTCATCGCCGAGCTCAATGCGATACCTGCTGATCAGGCCGAGGAGCGCATCGAGCGGGCGCTGAAGACTGTGGGACTGCTGGAGGAGGCCGAAAAGAAGATCCAGGCCTATTCCCGGGGAATGCGCCAGCGGTTGGGGATCGCTGAAATTCTGGTCAAGGAGCCCAAGATCGCCTTTCTGGATGAGCCGACCATTGGCCTGGATCCGGATGCAACCAATCGCATGCTGGAGCTCATCCAGCAGCTCTGCCAGGAAAAGCACATGACCATTCTCCTCTCTTCTCACCTCCTCTACCAGGTACAGCGCATCTGCCACCGCATCGGGATCATGATCAACGGTCGCATGGTGGCGCAGGGCCCCATGGAGCAGTTGGCGGCAGAGAAATTTGGAGTGGATGGAGAGCAGCATACGTTAGAGGAGATCTACATGAAGTATTTCCAGGAGGCCTAACCATGCGTGAGCTCAAAGTCATTATCAGGAAAGAGCTCGCCGACCATTTCAGCAGTGATCGCTTCCTCTTCCTGTTTGCCCTGATCGCTATGGTCAGCCTGATCACGGTCTATATGGTCGGCATGACGATCTCCAAGGAGCTAGAAGGGGTGGCCAAACCGCGCCACGTTTTTCTGCTCCTGTTTACCTCCCCCGGGGTTCACTTTTCTCTGACCCAGTTCGTGGCCCTCTTTGGTCCGCTGATCGGGTTGATTCTTGGCTTTGACATGATCAACCGGGAGCGGAATGAGGGTACACTGAGTAAACTCTTATCCCAGCCGATCTACCGGGATACGGTGGTCAACGGGAAGTTTCTCGCCGGTGTGATCGTGATTGCCATCATGATGGTCTCTATCGTGCTCTTGATTACAGGATTGGGACTCATCATGGTGGGGGTCACTCCCGGGTTAGACGAACTGGGGCGAATCTTCGTCTACCTGGTGATCAGCATCATCTACATCGCCTTCTGGCTGGGGGTGGCGATCCTCTTTTCCATCCTGTTCCGCAGTGTGGCCACCTCTGCCCTGGCTGCATTGGCGGTCTGGCTCTTCTTCTCCTTCTTCATCCCGCTGGGTGCCAGCGTGCTCGCGAATGCCTTGACACCTGAAGCGCCTGGTCCTGTAGCCGTCCTGCAGCAGGCCAAGCTCGAGCGGACTCTTTCCCTGATCTCACCCATGGAGCTTTACAACAACGGGACCATTGCCATCATTGATCCGATGCGCCGGACGACCCGTCCCTTTATCCAGGTTGGGATGATGGAACAGATATCCCTGGCTCGTTTTTCTGGTCCGCTCCCCTTGAGTCAGAGTGTGCTCATCGTGTTACCGTACCTCATTACCCTGGTTGCCATTACGGTTATCTGTTTTGCCATCTCTTATACCGTGTTTATGCGGCAGGAGATCCGGTCGATTTAACGTTATGGCATCGTTTATGGGTCTTGGCGTGATCATGGGGCGTCCATTACCGGGATGCATCCTGCCGGTAGTGGACGCAACTGCACTTGTCCCTTAGCGATTTTTTGCCTCACCGTTCTTCACACCCTTTAGCCTGCTTTCGTGACGCTTCCCTCGACTCCGTGTGCCTCCAGCCGACCAGCTCCCCTGTGTGCCTGCCAGGGTCAGCCAGTAAACGACTTGCGTACGCAAAGGACACGGGTTAGAATACCGAGACACACCTTCTGGTATTCGCAACATCACCGCTTCCACGGAACCTCTGTGTAAAAGGGAAAAGCCATGACCGTACGTCTCCAGGAGTGTAAAGACGCGTTGCCGAATATCTGGTGGACCTCTGGGCAGAAGGGAACCATCTCTGGGGTGGGAAGGCTGGGCGACGGGCAGGGGTTCTTTAAGCTGTGGACCCATCTCCCACCCGGCTGGGGTCTGGTGGAGCAGCTACATAAGGACTTTGACCACACGGCCATCTGGGCGGCCCATATCCCACAACCCCTCTTGTGTACGGCTCTGGATCCTCCCTTTGTGTTTCAGCATACCGCCTATCGCTATCTCCTGGTCTATGAGTATCTGCCCCTGGAAGATTTTGATACCCGGAGTGTTCTTTCCTGCCAGGAGAGTTGGTCGCTATTGGCTGCCCTCTATGCCGTCTTCCTCCAATGCTACACCCTCGGCTATGTCTACCACGACATCTCCTGGCTCCATATCAAGCGCCATCGCGTGACCAGGGTCCCTGTTGTCGTGGATCTGGAGAGTTGTGTGCCGGCCAGGACGGCGTATCACACCTTGCAGGGAACAAAGGCGTATCATCTGCTCTTCCTGAGCCTTGCCTGTGCGAAACAGAAGGGGAATTTCTCCCTCCTCCCCTTTGTGACGCTTTGCCAGCTCTGGCTGGCGATGCAACTCGGGAGGTTGTATGCCGATCCCACTCTCTTCTGGGGAAGTGCACGGCTCAACAGGCTGATTCGCAAGGTGGTGCAGAAGGGGGAACCGATCGAGCGTGCGCTCCGCGCCGTGCGCCTCTCTCCCGATGGATTCCTGGTGCCTGCCCACTCGATGTCCCACGAGATCCAACGCGTCCTGGAGGTAGCCACGCAGATCCTGGATCGGCAACAACCGGCAGCCTTCAATACCCTTCTCCAGGCGTGGCACGCGGCAAACCCCATGTACACACGGGCAGGACTGGGACGGCGAATCGTAGCGGCTGCCATCGATACGATGGTACAATGGGGACTCTTTATATTTCTTTCCCCCTTCTTAGGACCTCTCCAAAACTGGCTGGAACCCTACCACTTCGTCTACTACTCCACGGAAGTCGATATTGTGCTGGCCGTTGTGTGGCTGTGGTTTTTGATCGGTGGTCTGTACACAACCCTCCTCGAGGGATCCCCGCGCCAGGGCACACTGGGGAAAGTCTTTATGCGGTTGCTGGTCACCGACCGGCAGGGGAAGCGGATCTCCCGGGGATGGGCTCTGATTCGCACCATGAACAGGCTTTTACCGTTTCTCCCGCTCATCAAGCTCCCGATCATTCTCGACTGGGAGGTGCCGTGGCCGGTCAAGGTCCTGACCGTGCTGCTACCGCCTGTGCTCGCGTATGGTATGGCCGCCATCACGCGTCGACACCAGGCGTTGCACGACCTCCTCAGCGGAACGGTCGTGGTGAAACCCCTCCCAGGGACCGGAGGAACGTGAGCAGGAGAGAAAGGTGGGACTAGGGTTATCCACTGTGTAATCGCTGTAACCTAAAGATATTCCTCGACTACATGTCGTTGAAGCATCTGTTTACTGCCGGTTCTG
>RFHZ01000708.1 GCA_003696125.1 Nitrospinota bacterium | reverse complement strand
GTTATGGTCCGATCGATGATCGCGAGGCTCTCAAAGCGGTGGCACGAGCAGTAGAGCTGGGTTGTAATTTCTTTGACACGGCAGATATCTATGGTCATGGACACAGCGAAAAGCTCCTCGGCACGGCGTTGCGAGGAAAACGGCAGGGGGTGTACATCGCCACCAAGGCCGGGTGGGATTTCTACCACGGCCCGGTGCGCCAGAACTTTACCCCTGCTTACCTTCGCTTTGCCCTGGAGAAGAGCCTCAAGCGACTCAAGACCGATTATATCGATCTGTACCAGTTGCACAACCCCCCCGGTTCTCTCCCGGATGAGGTCTACGAGACCCTGGAAGAGCTGAAAGCAGAGGGAAAAATCCGCTTCTATGGCCTTTCCATTCACACGGTGGATGAAGGACTCAGTGCTATAAGACAGGGAAGGGTGGATACGCTCCAGTTCGTCTACCACCTCTTTTGCCGTCACATCGGAGAAGCGCTCTTCCCTGCTGCGCAGGCGCATCAGATCGGTGTCATTGTCCGGGAGCCCTTGGCCAATGGCTTCCTGACCGGGAAATATCGAGAAGTGCCTCGCTTCCCACCAGGAGACTTTCGTCGATCCTGGTCTCGGCAAGAGATTGCAGAGCGGATAGCCGGAGTCAAGGTCCTGCGAGAACTCCTGGGGGAGGAAGAGGAAAGCCTGACCCGGCGGGCATTGCAGTTCGTCTTGACCCAGCCGGCCGTCTCCGTGGTGATTCCGGGGGCCAAAACGCGAGTCCAGGTAGAGGAAAACCTCTCGGCCGGTCAGGAATGCTTTCCGGCAACAGTACTGCCGCTGGTGCAGAAGCTTCCAGAATGGTGCAAACCGGTTTGAGGTCTGGACCTCGTTGGGCATTTCCTGAGACCGGAAGTTGCCAGGATGCGGGATGCACGCTTCGGAACTCGTTGTAGAGGAGATTCGCATGCAACTCGGTTTTCTCATCGACCATCGCAAGTGTATCGGCTGTCATGCCTGCAGCATCGCCTGTAAGGAGGAAAACCAGGTGCCGCTGGGAGTCTATCGCACCTGGGTCAAGTATGTCGAGAAAGGGGCCTTTCCCCATACGCGACGGCATTTTGCCGTGCTGCGCTGTAATCACTGCGCCAACGCTCCCTGTGTGCGTATCTGTCCGGTCACCGCCCTCTATTACCGGAGCGACGGTATCGTCGATTTCGATCAGGAGGCCTGTATCGGGTGCAAAGCCTGCATGCAGGCCTGTCCTTATGATGCCCTCTATATCGATCCCCAAACCCATACCGCGGCCAAGTGCCATTTCTGTGCGCATCGGGTCGAGGTGGGACTCAAACCGGCCTGTGAGATCGTCTGTCCAGAACAGGCCATCCTCTCCGGCGACCTGGAAGATCCGCAGAGCCTCATCTCCCGCCTGGTCAGTCGAGAGGTGGTCCAGGTCCGCAAGCCGGAACAGGGTACCCGGCCCAAACTCTTCTATATCGATGCCGACGAGGCTGCCCTGACTCCCACTGCTGCTTCGCCGGCCAACGGCTATCTCTGGAGTGAAGCCCCCGCTGATCCGCTGGCAGGGAGCGATCTGCTGGAGATGCTGGCTACCAGGGCGCGTACCGTCTACAATGTGCCGCACGAGCCGGTGTGGGGAGGAAAGGTCGCTCTCTATATCTGGACCAAATCGATTGCGGCCGGAACCTTTCTCCTGGGTGGACTCCTCCCTGCCCTCGGTTTCCTGCCGGAGACCGGCCTGCTGCGGTGGGGAGGAAGCCTCCTGGCCATCCTGTTTCTGGTAATTACCGGTCTCCTGCTCATCTGGGATCTGAAGCGGCCGGAACGCTTCTACACCATCCTGCTCCGCCCACAATGGAAATCGTGGCTCACTCTAGGGGCCTTTATCATTACCATCTACGGCCTGGTGCTCGGCCTCTGGCTTCTCACCACCCTGATCGGACTGGAGACACCGCGTACCGTCTTCCTCTGGATGGGACTCCTCTTTGCGGTGCTGACCGCCGTCTACACCGCCTTTCTCTTTGGGCAGGCAGAAGGACGGGATCTCTGGCAGAATCCCCTGCTGCCAGTCCATCTCCTCCTGCAAGCCGTCCTGGCCGGTGCCGCTGCCCTCCTCTTCCTCGGAACCCTTACCCTGAGCCTTTCCGGAGCAGAACGCTCCCTGCTGGGGAGCATCCTGGGATGGGGCCTCTTCCTCAACCTGTTCCTTATCCTGGGTGAACTCCTCACCTCCCACCCGAACGGCGAGACGGCCCAGGCCATCCGCTTCATCACTGCCGGGCCTGTGAAGTTGCTCTTCTGGGGAGGAGTCGTCCTGGGAGGGAGCCTCCTGCCCCTCCTGCTCCTGGGGCTGATCGGTACAACGTCTCTGATCGCCTTTCTGTCCGGTGTCCTTGCCCTGGCCGGGCTGCTGGCCTTTGAACAGGTCTGGGTTCTGGCCGGTCAATCGGTACCCTTGAGCTAGACCTGCCTGTCGGGTCGTGAAAAACCGAGCGTACGCTTCGCCTGAATAAGGAGATCTTTAATGACCAGCTTGCTCAACTTCCCGCCTGTAGAAAAATGGGACGACTGGGTCGAATACGATCCCACCCAGTGGCCGAAGAAGGTAGAGAGACGCTATATGCTTGTCCCTACCATCTGTTTCAATTGCGAAGCGGCCTGTGGCCTTCTCGCTTACATCGACCAGGAGACGTTGCAGGTACAGAAATTTGAAGGAAACCCGGTGCATCCGGCCAGCCGGGGCCGGAACTGTGCCAAGGGGCCTGCCACCATCAACCAGATCAACGATCCGGATCGCATCCTCTATCCCTTGCGCCGTGTGGGAAAGCGGGGAGAGGGAAAGTGGGAGAGAACAACCTGGGATGAGGTGCTGGACACCTTGGCCACCAGGATTCGAGACGCCCTCAAGGAGGGACGACACCAGGAGATCATGTACCATGTGGGCCGGCCCGGTCATGACGGGTACATGGATCGGGTGCTGCAATCCTGGGGCATCGACGGCCACAACAGCCATACCAATGTCTGCTCGGCCGGAGCGCGCACCGGGTATGCCCTGTGGCACGGCATGGATCGTCCCTCCCCAGATCATGCCCAGGCTCGCTTCATCCTCCTGCTGAGTTCTCATCTGGAAGCAGGACACTACTTCAACCCGCATGCCCAGCGGATCATGGAGGGGAAGATGCAGGGAGCCAAGATCGCCGTGATCGATACGCGTCTCTCTAACACCGCCTCCATGGCCGATTACTGGCTTTCTCCCTGGCCAGGGACCGAGGCGGCGATCCTGCTGGCCATGGCCAACCTCCTCTTGCAAAAGGAGCTGTTTAACCGGGAGTTTGTGCGGCAGTGGACCAACTGGGATGTGTACATGCGGGAGGAGCACCCGCAAGAGGAACCGACCTTTGAGCGCTTCGTCCAGAAGCTCAAAGAACATTATGCCCGCTTTACCCCGGAGTTTGCCGAGCAGGAGAGCGGGGTGTCGGCCAGGCTGATCGAGAGGGTCGCCCTGGAAATCGCCCAGGCCGGTCCGGCCTTTGCCACCCATATCTGGCGAAACGCGGCAGCCGGCAATCTGGGAGGATGGCAGATCGCCCGCGCCCTGGAGTTTCTCAACGTGTTGACCGGAAGCGTTGGCACCCCGGGTGGGACCTCACCCAATGCCTGGGATAAGTTTGTGGCCACCCCCTTTCGCAAGCCCTCTCCCCAGCAGGTCTGGAGCGAGATCCTCTGGCCGAGAGAATACCCGCTGGCCCATCACGAGATGAGCTTCCTGCTCCCCCACTTCCTGCGGGAAGGCCGGGGACGGCTGAGTGTCTATTTCACCCGTGTCTATAATCCGGTCTGGACCAACCCGGATGGGGCCAGTTGGCTGGAGATGCTCCTGGATGAGGAGAAGGTAGGGCTCCACGCTGCCCTGACCCCGACCTGGAGTGAGACGGCCTGGTTTGCCGATTACGTGCTCCCCATGGGCCTGGCCTCGGAACGACACGACCTGCAGAGCCAGGAGACCCATGCTGCCCGGTGGATCGGTTTCCGGCAGCCGGTGCTCCGGGTGGCCCGGGAGAAGCGGGGAGAGCAGATCGACTTCACCTACCAGGCCAATCCGGGAGAGGTCTGGGAAGAGGACGAGTTCTGGATCGAGCTCTCCTGGCGGATCGATCCGGATGGGGATCTGGGGATCCGGCGGTACTTTGAATCCCCGTACCGACCGGGGGAAAAGCTCACCATCAAGGAGTACTACCAGTGGATCTTTGAGCACAGTATTCCCGGTCTTCCGGAAAAGGCTGCGGCCGAGGGATTGACCCCGCTTGCCTACATGCAGAAATACGGCGCCTTTCTGATCGAGGAGAAGGTCTATAACCAGCACCAGAAACCGGTTCCCTCTGGTGAACTCCAGGAGGCTACCGTGGATCCGGTGAGCAAGCTGGTGAGGAAAGGGGAACAGGTCATCGGTGTGGAAGTGGAGGGCAAGGTGTACGTCGGTTTCCCTACCCCTTCCCGCAAGCTCGAGATTTACTCGCAGACGCTGAAGGAGTGGAAGTGGCCGGAATATGCTCTCCCCGGCTATATCAAGAGTCATGTTCACTGGGAGCAGATGGATCAGAACCGGGGCGAATTCCCCCTGATCCCCACCTTCCGGCTCCCTACCCTGATCCACAGTCGCTCGGGCAATGCCAAATGGCTCTATGAGATCTCCCATACCAATCCGGTCTGGATGCACACGCAGGATGCCGAGCGCCTGGGGCTGAAGAGCGGTGACCTGATCAAGGTGCATACCGAGATCGGGTACTTCGTCAACCGGGTCTGGGTCACAGAGGGGATGCGACCCGGAGTGGTGGCCTGCTCCCATCACCTGGGACGCTGGCGTTTGCATGACCAGCAGGGAAACGAGCGCTGGTCCTCGGCTCTTGTCGATCTCCAGCAGGAAGCCCCGGGTAGATGGCGGATACGCCAGCGAGAAGGGGTACGGCCTTTTTCCAGTACCGATCCGGATTCAGAGCGGATCTGGTGGAAGGAGGTGGGGGTACACCAGAACTTTACCTTCCCGGTACATCCGGACCCGATCAGCGGCCAGCACTGCTGGCACCAGAAGGTCCGTATCGAGAAAGCGGGTCCAGACGATCGTTACGGGGACATCTTTGTCGATACCGACCGGGCTTTCCAGGTCTACCAGGAATGGCTGCAGATGACCAGGCCTGCACCCGGTCCAAATGGCCTCCGGCGGCCTCTCTGGCTGATTCGACCGGTAAGACCTGCTCCAGAAGCCTATTTGATGTCTTCACCGGGGTCCCCTTCTTCCTAACCCCTTGAGTGGAAAGGAAAAAAAGAGAAAAAAACGTGTAAAAATCGTCATTTTTCCATTGACAGAAGTCTAGAGGCGGTTTACAATATATCCTGATTAGGGAATCCGCTATTGGAGCCTCACTGGGGATAGCCAGAGCTGGTATTTTCGTCTGAGAGGGAGGAAGATACCCGGTGGGACCCTTGGGCGTATCTAAACAACACAAAGAGGGAGGATTACCATGAACAAAGGAGATCTCATCGACCGCATGGCTAAGGAGGCTGGTATCACCAAAAAAGCGGCGGGGAAAGCCTTGGACTCCTTTACCAACACCGTGATGGAAGCCCTGTCCAAGGGAGACAGCGTCCGGCTAGTTGGCTTTGGCTCCTTCTCTGTTACCGAACGCAAGCGGCGGAAAGGTAGAAATCCTCAAACGGGTGCAGAAATGATCATCCCGGCTACCAAGGCTCCAAAATTCAGCGCAGGAAAGATGTTCCGAGAAATGGTGAAGAACAAGAGAGGGAAACGGGGCGGAAGAAAACGATAGCACCTTTCTCCCTGTCCTATCCTTCTTGAGAGAAGAGGGTCCCCCCTCTTCTCTTTTTTTTTCGCTCCTGGTAGGTCTGCTCAACGGATGCTGCTTCTCCTCCTGACTGCTGATCGGCTTGGGCTGTGGTAGTCTGTAGGGGCACAGCGCCGCTGCGCCCCTATCCGCTCACCGGGTGAAGCATTCCTCCTGCACTATTCCTGTTGACAGCCGATCGACACTATGCTATGGTGCCTGTGTGTTCTCGGGTCATCGTTTTCGCTTGGGGAAGGAGAGGTGTACTTCTGTTCTGGAGGCGGTGGGGGAAGGAAAATTCCTGTCCACTGGCGCCCTCACCGTTGCCCGGAGGGAGGGGATGATGTCCAGCGAGGTGATACAGGCTCAGATCGACGAGTTTATTGCCCAATCCCGGAAGCTGACCGGACAGGAGGTGCGGGAACGCTCTCCCTGGAACACCCTGGTCACCGCAGATGCCATCCGGCATTTTGCTTACGGCATCAGCGACGATAACCCGCTCTGGCTGGATCCGGCCTATGCCGCGCAGAGCCGGTATGGTCGCCTGGTGGCACCTCCCGCCTTCCTCACCTCTGTCCTCTACCCGATCCTGCATGGTGCCCCTATGGCCGTCCCCCTCTCCTCCCTCATCGGTGGGGTGGAGTATCGCTGGTTTCATCCCATCCTGGAGGGGGAGAGATTGCAGGCGACAAGCAGGCAGGTCGATCTGTACGAGAAGAAGAGCCGTACCGGCCGTCGCCTGATCTTTATCATCTCTGAGGCGACCTACCGGAACCAACGCGGGGAGGTGGTGGGACAGGCGATCGGTACCATGATCCGGGCAACACAGGTGGGTACCGAGCTCCTCTTTGATCGTGACATCTACCGCTACAGCGAAGCCGAGCTGGCCGAAATCGGCAAGGCACAGCAGACCGAAACCCGCACCGGAGCCCGGCTCCTCACCGGCAAGGAGGTGGAAATCGGCCAGGAACTTCCTCCCCTGGTCCGTGGTCCGTTGACCATCGGAGACATGATCTGCTGGCAGGCGGCGATCGGTCCCTCGTATCGCGCCGGATCCCTGGGGTACCGGGACTGCCTGCAGGCACCCCACACGGCGGTAAAGAACCCGCTTACCGGCTGGCCGGTCAAGTATTCGCAACAGCATGAAGACTTCCACCTGGCCGCACAACGGGGCATGCCGGCACCGTTTGACAACGGGGTGATGCGCTTTGCCTGGGTCTCCCCCCTCCTGACCAACTGGATGGGGGATAACGGCTTCCTGCAACGTCTCTACGTCCAGATCAAAGCCCCCAACCTGTACGGGGACACCACCTGGTACCGGGGAACGGTGACGGCAAAGGAGGAAGGGGAAGACGGCACACGGGTCAAGATCCAGATCAGCGGGACCAACCAGCTCGGTGTGCTGACTACCAGCGGTGAGGCTGAGGTTCTCCTCCCGGCTTAAACCGGAGGAAAGGAGAGATGAGTCGCCTTCTGGAGCATCAGGGACTCCAGCTTCTGGTCGATGCCGGTGTACCTGTCGCCCCCTATCGGGTGGTGACGACACCGGAAAAACCGGCAGCGGCGGCGGCCTCCCTGGGAGGGCCGGTCATGGTGGAGGCCGTAGCACCCACAGGAGGCCG
>RFHZ01000707.1 GCA_003696125.1 Nitrospinota bacterium | reverse complement strand
GGAAACGCCGACCGGCAGGACATGCACACAGGCTGCCAGCCTCTCCTGAACCAGGGTAGCCGCGATCCTCTCCCCTTCCTCGGCCGTGGCAACAGAGCTCAGAACCACGATATAAGGGGTCATACCAGCCCTTTACCTGTTACCAAAAACGCCTTGCAACACCCGCTCTTACTCCTCCAGCTTGCCAAAGTCCTCCGGCTTGATGTTCTCCAGCCACTCCTTGACCTGCTCGCTCTCCTCCTCCTCACCACTCTCCGCCTCACTCAGATCAATGACCTTGGCCTCATCGATCACCTTTTCCTCCACAAAGATGGGGGCTTTGACCCGCAGAGCAAGGGCGATGGCATCGCTCGGACGCGAATCGACGATCACCTCCTCTCCACCCACCAGGAGGAAGATCTGGGCGTAGAAGGTGCTATCCCGGAGGTCGTTCACGACCACACGCGTCACCGTCGCATTAATCCCTTCCAGGATGTTCTTGATCAGGTCATGCGTCATGGGTCGAGGAGGGGTGACCTGCTCCATTTCCAGCGCAATGGCGTTGGCTTCAAAATTCCCGATCCAGATGGGTAGGGCCCGATTCCCACGCACATCCTTGAGGATCACGATCGGCATGTTGGTTAATGGGTCTACCGTCAATCCCTTCACAACCATTTCCAACACCGTTTTTCCCTCCCTTAACTCTCGATCAACTCTCCCTCTAAGCTATGAGGGCCTCCTCTGGTGATGGTCACGCTGACCAGTTCTCCGATCAGGCGGTCCTCACCAGAGAAGTTAACAATTTTGTTATTGCGCGTCCTTCCCGTCAACTGATGCGCCTTCTTCTTGCTCGGTCCTTCGACCAGAACCTCCACACATCGGCCTTCATACCCCCGGTTCTTCTGCAGTCCCATCTGTTCAATGAGGGCAGACAGCTCGGCAAATCGTTCACTCTTCACCTCCTCCGGCACCTGATCCGGCAGGGAGGCGGCTCGCGTCCCCGGACGCGGGGAGTAGCGGAAAAGGTAGACACTATCGTATCCCACCTCCTCCAGCAAAGCCCGGGTCTGGGCAAAATCGGCCGCCCTTTCTCCAGGAAACCCGACGATGATATCGGTAGACAACCCCACCTCGGGCAGATAGCGTCGCAAGGTCTCCACCTTGCGCAGGTACTCCTCTACCGTGTACCCGCGCCGCATCCGCCGCAGCACGGCATTGGAGCCGGACTGCACCGGCAGATGAATCCCCTCACACACCTTGGGGAGTTCGGCGATGGTGGCCATCAACTCCTCGGAAAACTCCCTGGGATGGGAGGTCAAAAAGCGGAGACGAACGATCCCTTCTACCTGATGTACCGCCCGCAGCAACTGGACCAGATTTCCCCCTTCCGGAGAGCGCTTCCCATAGGAGGTGATATTCTGCCCGAGCAGGGTCACCTCTTTATACCCGGCCTGCGCCAGTTGGGTCACCTCCTGCACGACCAGGGAAAGGGGTTTGCTCCGCTCTCTCCCCCGCGTATAGGGGACGATACAGAAGGAGCAGAACTTATCACACCCTTCCATCACCCCTACCCAGGCCTGCACCCGGCTCTCCCGGCGTACCGGATAGGGGTGATAGTACCAGGCATCATTATCCCCCAGCGCCATCACCCGGGTCCGCTTCTCCTCCACCTCCTGCACCAGTTGGGGGAGCTTCACCACGTTCTGCGGGCTGAAGACCATATCCACAAACGGCATCCGCTGGATAAGCCGCTCTCCTTCCTGCTGGGCCACACAGCCAGCGACCCCGATGATCAGGGCCGGGTTCTTGCGTTTTAACCCCTTTAAACGACCGAGCTGGCTGTAGACCTTCTGCTCTGCTTTTTCCCGCACCGAGCAGGTATTGAGGAGGATGACATCCGCTTCCTGCACCCTTTCTGCCATGTCATACCCCTGGGCCTGAAACATGCCGGCCATCCGTTCTGAGCTGTATTTATTCATCTGGCAGCCATAGGTCAAAACAGCCAGCTTCTTCTGGGTTCCCATCCTCGCCGGTCTCCCTCTTCTCCTCCTTCACCATTCATGATCTGCCCCTCCCGCCGGGAAGGTATGCTCAAAAAAACCGCCTGTATTATAACACACCCCCCCAGCCGGAACAACCAGATTTCCTCTTTTCATGCCACCGATGTTCGGTCCGGATAAAGCGGGTGGTCGCGGTCAGGGAGCGGATAGCCAGGGAATGGGTTATCACCCCCTGCCGGGAAAAGCGTACCCCCTTCAGGACGTCTCCATCGGTAATCCCGGTAGCCACAAACATGATGTCCTCTCCCCGCACCAGGTCGTCCAGCTTGAGGATTCGATCCGCTCCCTTCATCCCCAGGGCCTGGATCTGTTCCTC
>RFHZ01000706.1 GCA_003696125.1 Nitrospinota bacterium | reverse complement strand
TCGTAGGCCTGGGCAGCGAGAATATCCGGATTCTGGTTGAAGGTGCTTTGAAAGTTCTGCACAAACTCGCGCACATGAGGATAGGGGGAATCGAGGAAGAAGCCATCCACAAAGACCGCTCCCTCCACATGCTGTTCCCCCAGCGAGATCAGGCGGGGATCGTTCCACCCGTTGGCCCCTAACAGTTGAACCGGTTGCAGGTTGTAGAAGGCGAGGCTGGCCGCAATCTGTCCCACCTTATCGTAGTAGTCAGGGATGAAGATCGCCTCGTAGGGGAGCGGGGTTTCGGGGAGTCCCTGCCGTTCCCGCTCCTCATCCGTCATCCCCCCCAGTTCCCGGATCGGGGCGGTGAAATCGGTGGTCTTCAGGTCATAGGAGACTTCCATCACCACCTCTCCGCCCAGTTGTGTGACAAACTGGCGGAAGAGGTGCTGCAGCTCCTGTCCATAAGGATCTTCCGGGAAGAGAACGGCGAAGCGGGAGAGCCCAAGGTGTTGCCGGCTATACTGGGCCAGGGCCTGGGCCTGCATCCTGTTGGTGAGACTGTTCCGGAACACGTAGGGACTCTGGGCAGGAAAGTTCCCATCTGGCGCAAAAGGGGTGATCAGGGGGATACGCAGCTTGTTGACCAGGGGGATGATCCGGGTGACCACCCGGCTGAAAAGGGGGCCGATAACGGCGATGACCCGCTCCTGGGTTACCAGTTCCTGAAGGAGTTGGGCTACCCGCTCCGGATTCCCCCCCGTATCCCGGGTGATGAGCTGGAGTTCTCCCTCCTCCGGGACATAGGGGGTGGTCTGCAGGGCAAGCTGAATCCCCTGCCAGGCACTCTCCCCTACAAAAGAGCCCTCGCCGCTAAAGGGGAGGAGAATGCCGATCTTGGTACGATCTACCAGGGTGCTCTGCAGCGTTTCCAACTGCCGGGCCAGTTGCTGGACCCTGGGAGCCTGGGCCTGGTCGGGAAACTGGGAGAGGAACTCCTGGAGGTAGCGCTGCGCCTTGCGGGGTTGCTGTTGTCGGAGCGCCTGTTCGACCAGGCGCAGCAGGATACGATCAAAGGGGGCGGCACCGCCGTAGCGCTGCTTGACCTGTTCCCAGCCCTGCGGGGAGAGACGCTCATCGATGATCTGGGCGATGAGTTCTTCTCCCTCCCTCTGCCTCGTTTTCCGGCCGGCAGTGGACAGGAGTTGAAACAACTGCTCCAGGGCCAGGAGATCTTTCCCCTCTTTGAGCAGGTTGAGCGCAATATAGTAGCGCAGGTCCGCCTGCCGGTCCGGGTCGGTGGTGGAAGGGAAGAGCTGCTCCAGCAGGCGTCTCGACTCTCCAAACTTTCCTAGATAGTAATAATCCAGGGCCAGGAGGTAGCGCGCCTCCCCCTGCTCAGGTGCCTGCGGATAGGCCTGCACAAACTGCTGCAGGGTCTGGGCCGATTGCGCGTACGCCTTTTGCCGGTACAGGATCTCCCCTATACGGTACCGGACCCGGGGAGTGAAACGGCTGGAGGGATAGGTGAGGAGAAAGAGTTTGTACTGCTCCAGCGCCTTGGTGTATTCTCCCCGCCGGTAGAGCGCTTCTGCACGCTGGAAATCCTGTTCCACGAAACGTTCCTGGCGCGGGGCAGGTTGGGGAGGAGACGGGGTTGCCAGCGGGGGGAGACGGGTCTTGGGAGCGCATTGCACCAGGAAAAAGAGGAGTACCCCTACCCAAAAGACGATCTTTACCGTTGACCGACACAACCCGCGCTCTCTCCTTTCCCCATCATGCTCGATGTCCTGGAGGTCTGGTCGGGATCAACCATGGGCTCTCGGCACGAATGCTGCTGGCCAGCCTGGCTATTCGATCACTTCGAGGACCTGGCGCTTCTCCTTCTGGGCCCGTGTGGCGTTGAGGATGGTTCGCATGGCCGTGATCGTGCGCCCGTTCTTCCCGATCACCTTGCCGATATCTTCCTTGGCCACCCGGAGCTCGATCACCACAGAGTTCTCCCCTTCCACCCCGGTGACCTGAACCATTTCCGGCCTGTCGACGATCGCTTTCGCAATCTGTTCAATCAGCTCTTTCATGCTTCCTACCTCAGTATTCGCTCCCTGGAGACGGTTTACCCCTTACCCTGTCAGCGAAGCTCAGCCTGTTCTCCCGCACCCTCTGCTCCACCACCCCCTTTCCCCTCTTCCTGCCCGTTGCTCTCCGGGACAGGTTACACTGGGAGGCAAATTAACAAAAGGCTGCTCCCTTGTCAAGCTTTTTTTCTTCCGGCTGGAGGTGGCAGGCGATCAGGTCTCGTGATGCAGGGGAGCCTTTGAGGTGGAGGGGAAGAGGCGGCGTTTCCCGTCTTCGGCCACCGCATAGAAACAGGGGATGATGAGCAGGGTAAGGAGGGTGCTGAAGGCCAGACCCCACACCAGGGCGATGGCCATGGGGGAGAGGAACTTCGCCTGGCCGGTGGCAAAGAAGGCCAGAGGGGAGAGCCCGGTGATGGTGGTGATCGAGGTCAACAGGATGGGACGGAACCGGATCTTGCCTGCCTGCACGATGGCCTCAAACAGCTCTACCCCTTCCTCGCGCAGGGTGTTGATATAGCTCACCAGCACCAGGGAATCGTTCACCACCACACCGGATAAGGCCACCAGGCCGAGGAGGGAGAGGGTGCTGAGCGTTCTCCCCATGACCAGATGCCCGATGATCACCCCGTCGATGGCAAAGGGGATGGCCAGGAGAACGACAAACGGCTGCAGGAAGGAGCGGAAGAGGGAGCCGAGGATGAAGTAGATGAGGAGGAGGGCAATGACAAAGGCCTTGACCATGGAGAGGATAGACTCTTCCGCCTC
>RFHZ01000705.1 GCA_003696125.1 Nitrospinota bacterium | reverse complement strand
TGGGTCGGCCAACCTGGCGGAAACGGATGAGCTGATCGGGGCCGAACCTTATGTGCTGCAGAATGTGAGGGATCTCGAAACAGCTCGTCGCTTCCTCCAGACCATCGAACGCTTCAAGACCTGGGCCGGCTGGCATGGACACACGGCCGAAGGGAATCCTTCGGGAGGCAATAAGTTCCGTGGCCTGTACAACATCGCCATCAAATCGCTCGGTGCAGCGATGAAACGGCACCCCGAGGTACGTCTCGATTACGTCATCGATTACGGGGAGCGGATGAGTGCTCCTGGCTACTACTTCATGAACAGTCCTGGCAACGATCTGGAGAGCATCGCCGGTCAGGTCGCCTCTGGCGCCAACATGATCTTCTTTGTGACCGGTAACGGTTCCATCACAAACTTCCCCTTTGTCCCCACCATCAAGATCGTCACCACCACGGAGCGGTACAACCTCTTACGGCGCGACATGGATGTGAACGCGGGGGCTTATCTGGATGGCACGCCGATGGACGAGTTGGGACGAAAGATGTTCGACCTGACACTGCGGGTGGCTTCTGGGGAGCGGTCGGTGGGAGAAAAGGCCGGCCATTCCCAGGTCTCCATCTGGCGGGACTGGTCATTTACCGGTCCACAAGATCTGGAGGCGATCCTGCGTGTCGAGCCGCCGTCCGGCAAGCCGCTCCCGGTCAGGCCAGAACAACCTCCCCGTCCCTTTACCTTCCAGGCGCTGGAGACCAGGGAGGGGTATCGCAGCGATCAGATCGGCCTGATCCTCCCGACCAGCCTCTGCTCGGCCCAGGTAGCTCACCTGATTGCCGAGCACCTGAATCGACAGGATCTCGGCCGGGAGCGGGGGATTTCGCGTTTCATTGCTCTCCCCCACACCGAGGGATGTGGCGCGTCGAGCGGGAGTTCGGAAGAGATCTATACCCGGACCCTGGTAGGACACCTGATCCACCCGATGGTAGCCTGCGCTCTGCTGCTGGAGCATGGCTGCGAGAAGACGCACAACGATTTTATGGCCCAGGTACTGGACCGGTACGGTATCGAGCGGGAGCGGTACGGGTGGGCCAGTGTGCAGTTGGATGGCGGGATCGAAGCGGTGACGTACAAGGCCGAAGACTGGTTTCGCCAGGCCATCGACACCATGACCCCTCCTCGCCCTGTAGAAGTCAGCCTGCAACATCTCCGCCTGGGGATTACCGCAACCGGTCAGGTTACAGACCGGGTGGCGGAAGGCCTGGCCCATCTCACCCGCTACATCGTCGGAGCAGGGGGAAGCGTGGTTGTCCCGGAGAATGCCCCCTTTCTGCGCTCATCCCTTTATGTCCGCACGGTGCTGGCTGAGGAGAAGGTCTACCCCACCCTCGCCTATGGAGAGAGCCTCCGTGAACCGGGATTGCATATCATGGAAACCCCTACCGATCATACCATGGAAACCCTGACCGGTTTGGGTGCCACCGGCGTAGAGGTGATGTTTGCCCATATTGTCGGCCATCCGGTGCAATCGCATCGCATGGTTCCCCTCCTGCAGGGCACAACCGATGAGGCCACACGGCAACGCTACGAGGAGGATCTGGATCTGGTCGTTACCGGATCCTCTCTCACTCCAGAGCTCTGGGCGGTACAGGTCCTGGAGAAGATCCTGCAGGTGGCCTCCCGGGTCTACACTCCTCGTCTCTACCAGAGTGGAAACATGAGTTTTCAGTTGACACGGGGACTGCTGGGCATCTCTATGTAAAAGGAGCACAGGTATGCCCTTACATGAACACCACCTTCCTCAGCAAGGAGTAACCCCTGGCCAGGTGATGGTCTCTGTCGAGTTTGATGACGAAGGCAAGCTGATCGATGTCGTCTATGCCCCTCTGGATTATCATAGCTTCGTCGTTCGGGTAGAAGGAAACGCTGCTACCCTCTGCCGCGTCCAGCGTAGAGCAGACCCGGTCTTTTCCGAAGAGTATCATTACGAGCTGGAACCCCTTTGCCTTCCCCTTTCCCCTGAGGAAACAGTCCAGTTGCAGTCCTGGCTAAGGAGCAATATCGAAGCCATTGGAGGCAGGCTGACCCTGCCCGGACTCTATCCGATCAGCCTGCCCCTTCCCGACTGGCTCCGCAACCGGTAGACCTCCTCTAGGGTTTTTACAGAGCCGGTCTTCATTCAGCCAGCCGATAAGACCGTTCCAGCAGGTCGATCGGATGTACGACCTCTGCTGACATTCCACTCTGTTTCACGCCGCGTCCGATCTGCAGCAGGCACCCCGGATTTCCACTGGCAATGATGTCTGGATTGACTGCCTGGAGGTGTTTTATCTTCCGCTCGAGCAGTTCGAGAGAGACCGCTGGCTGGATGATGTTGTAAATCCCTGCACTGCCACAACACCAGTCTGCTTCCTTGACGTTGACCAGCTCAATGCCTGGAATCATGCGCAAGAGATCGCGTGGTTGCTGGCCGATCTTCTGGCCATGCAGCAGGTGGCAGGGGTCATCGTACGCCACCCGGGCCCGGATCTCTCCCTGGGGTTTCTGGAGCGGGATGGCGGTGAGGAATTCGCTGATATCCTTCACCTTCTGGCTGAACGCCTCTGCCTTGTCCCGGTATTCACGATCATGCTTGAGCAGGTGGGCATACTCTTTGAGAAAAGCCCCACATCCGGCGGCATTGACGATGATCGCCTCCACATCGGCCGCGGTAAAGACGTCGATGTTGTGTCTGGCCAGAGCTTTGGCCATCTCTCTCTCCCCTGAATGCGCATGCAGGGCCCCGCAACAGCGTTGCGCTGCCGGGGTGACCACCTCGCAACCGTTCCGGGCCAGTACATTTACCGTGGCCAGGTTGGTCGGGGTAAACCAGAGCTGCATGACACAGCCGGAGAGGAATCCGACTCGTCGTTGGGTTTCTCCGCGGGCCGGTGTCACCTCCTTGAGTTCATAACGCAGCGCTTTGGGGGGGAGGGATTCGGGTAGCATCTGCTCCATGACGTTGAGACTGTCCGGCAGGTAATCGAGGATGCCCAGACGACGGATAAACTTCTGCAGGCCAGATTTCTGGTAGAGGAGGGTAAAGTCGGCTACCAGGGCGAGCCATTTGGGGTTGGAGAGGATGGTACCAAAGGCCAGGCGGCGGAAGAGGCGGACATACCAGGGACGCGGAAGCACCCGTTCGATCTGTCCCCGCGTCGTCTCCATGAGCTCTCCAAATTTGACCCCAGAGGGGCAGGCGGTCTCACATGCCCGGCAGTCGAGACAGAGATACATATGCCTCACGAAGTTCTTGGTCATCGGTATCTTCCCATCCGCCACCGCCCGCATCAGATAGAGACGCCCACGCGGGGAATCGTTTTCCATCCCTAAAATGCGATAGGTAGGGCAGTAGGGGAGACAGAGTCCGCAATGGATACATTCCTGAAGCTTCTCATATTCCGGTGCTTCATAGGTATCGAATCCGCGGAGAGGGATTTCCTGTTGCAACATAGGCGACTCTCCTCCAAGTGGTCTTCGCGTTACGTGTTTAGGGTTTGGGGTCAGACATCAGAGTCACCAGGCTGCGCAGATCCGGCACTTCCAGATCTGGAGTCCCCTGGGCCGGTGGGGTAGCCCCTTCCCCCTCTTTCCCCTGCCTGCGATTGACCCAGACGGTAGAGAGACCGAGGGTCTGCGCAGGAACGATATCGTGATAGCGACTCTGCGCCACATGCAGGATCTGGTCTGAGGGCACACCGATCCGGTCAAGGGCAAAGCGAAAATTCTGGAGTGAAGGTTTATAGCTTCGCACCTGTTCTGCCGTGATTACCCAGTCGAACGGTACCTGCAGGTGCCGGGCCGATTGGGCAAAGAGATCGTCATCGATGTTCGAGATGATGGCCAGGCGGAAGCGGTTCTTGAAGGCCTTTAACGCCTCTACCGTATCCGGGAAAGGCTGCCAGTGAGGCAGAGACTGCACCAGGCAGTTCCGTTCCTCCAGCGAGGGGGTAAAGCCCAGTCGCTCTCCCAGGCCTTCCATGACCTGCTGCAGCACTTCCCGGTAGCGCCTATATTCCCCGCTTTCTGCCCGGGACTCCAGTTCGGCGTAAAGCCGGAGGAGCTGTTCCGCATCCACGGCCAGGTGATGTGCGCTCAGCACCGGGCGTAGAGCCTCGAGAATCCCGGTTTCCCAGTCGATCAGGGTTCCATAGCAATCAAAGCTTAAGACCGTATAGCGGGTAAAGTCGAGCATCTTCTCTCCTAATCTCTTTTTATCTCGGCGCTCTCCCCGTACTCGGCGGCAAGTTTTCAGAGTTCTAGATCCCGGCAACAAAACGTCCCGGATTCAGGATATGTCCCGGGTCCAGGGCAGCTTTGATACCGCGCATGACCTCACCCACCCCTTTGGGTAAGGGTCCCCAGACATCGATCGCTTCCTTTACCGCCTGTGGAGCCGCTTCGACAAAGAAGTTCCCCTGCCAGTCACCTGCCGTGCGGATAAGGGTTTGTACCAGATCCCGGGCCTTTTCCACATCGAGATGCCCTGTTTCCGGTGTCCAGTTGAGGA
>RFHZ01000704.1 GCA_003696125.1 Nitrospinota bacterium | reverse complement strand
GGAGGTTCTCGTAAGATGGAGCGTGTTGGTAAGCCATAGGTTTCTATAACGGTGTTTGCCTGGAGAAGGCATGGTAGGACTTTTGCACAAGGAGGAGGATATGAAGCCCAAAGTCTTCGTGTCACGGATTATTCCCAAACCGGCCCTTGATATGATCGCGCAGGCATGTGAGATGGAGTTGAATGAAGAGGATAAGCCCCTGAGCAAGGCGGAGTTGATCGAGAGGATCCGGGATAAAGATGGCCTGCTCTGTCTGCTTACGGACAAGATCGACGAAGAGGTGTTGAGTGCCAATCCGAATCTTAAGGTCGTGGCCAACGTGGCCGTCGGTTATGACAACATCGATGTCGCCGCGGCGACCAGGCACAAGGTGATGGTGACCAATACGCCGGGAGTGCTGGACAATACCACGGCAGACTTTGCCTGGACCTTACTCATGGCCAGTGCCCGACGTCTGGTACAGGCGGATAAGTTTACCAGAGAAGGAAAGTACAAAGGCTGGGGGATTATGCTCTTCCTGGGAGAGGATGTGTACGGGAAAACGCTGGGGATCTGTGGCTTAGGGCGCATCGGAAGAGCGGTGGCGCGACGGGCACGCGGGTTCGATATGCGCATCCTCTATACCGATGCGGTACGGGCCGACCCGGCTGTGGAGCAAGAGCTGGGGGTAACCTTTGTCGATAAAGAGACCCTGCTGCGGGAATCGGATTTCGTTACCCTGCATGTCCCCCTCCTCCCCGAGACCTATCATTACATTTCGACCAAAGAGTTGAACATGATGAAGAGGACGGCCCATCTGATCAATGCCTCCCGGGGACCGGTCGTGGATGAAAAGGCCCTGGTGCAGGCATTGAGGGAAAAGCGGATCGCAGGAGCTGCCTTAGACGTGTTCGAAGAGGAACCGAAGCTGGCACCCGGCCTGGCAGAACTCGAAAATGTCACCCTGGCCCCTCATATCGCCAGCGCCTCGGTGGAGACCAGAACCCGGATGGCAACCATGGCTGCGGAAAACCTGATTGCGGCTCTAAGCGGGAAACGCCCTCCGAACCTGGTGAACACCGAACTGGCCTCCTAAAGGGGGAAGAGGGGAGAAGAAGGCGCATATTCCTTTGGGGTCCCAGGAGGCTGTGTTGACTTCCTGGCGAGAAATGGGGTACAATGCACAGCGTGAAAAGTGCAAAGAGAGCCTTCTTCCCCCATGCAGAGGAGTTGAGGATGAAGACCTTACGAGATCAACTGTTTCATCAATATATTTCGTTAGCCTTGCGCGAACTGCTCGAGGAATTGCGTCAGCGCTATGAACCGAAAAAGGGGGACCGGTTTTTCTACCAGGGCATCACCTATGAGATCGGTCCTGCCCAGTTTCACGAAGAAGGAATCGAGTTTGAAATCAGCTCCAAGATCCCCCAGGAGGAGTTTATCGAGAAGGATGATCTCCTGACCTATTTCGATCGGGTGAAAGCCCTCCTTTTGCAAAATAAGCACCCGGAACTGGTGGCTATAGAACGGGAGAACATCATCCGTGAGATCAAGCGGGATGAAACCAAGGAACGGGATTACGTCAAACTCCGCTATCGGTACCGGGGTGAGGAGCTCTTCAGCGATGAAGAGGTGCAAAAGAAGCTGGCGCTGCTACAGAAAGATCCTTCCGCTTTTGTCGTCCCCCCTATCCCTGAAGTGAATACCCTGGCCGGCCGGTTGGTCTTGCTCACGATCAAGGAGAATATGTACACCCGGGCCAAACAACATATGCTTGAACTCATGGAGGCCAACGAGACGGTACGGCAAGAATTCCGGACCGAAGGGCGGGTAAAAACTCCCCAGGAAGTCTCTTCCTAAGCCTGTCTCCCCGCAGGGCTTACCCAATCACTCAGGAAGCAAGGAGTCGTCTAGCATGAGAAAGCCGAAGACGCTTGGAGAACTTAAAGAGAGCGGATATCGTGTGCTCTCTGTAAAGGAGGAGATGCGGAAGAATCTGATCGAGAAGATGCGCCGCAACGAAACGCTCTTCCCCGGCATTGTCGGATATGAGAATACCGTGCTCCCCCAAATCGAGAACGCCATTCTGGCTGGCCAGGATATCATCTTCCTGGGAGAACGAGGCCAGGCCAAGACCCGCATCATCCGGAGCCTGATCTATCTGCTGGACGAGGAGATTCCGGTGGTGCAGGGGTGTGAGATCAACGATAACCCTTACCAGCCGATATGCAAATCCTGCAGGCTTCTCCTCCAGGAACAGGGCGATGATACCCCGATCGATTGGCTTCCCCGGGAGGCACGGTTTGGCGAAAAGCTGGCCACGCCAGACGTGACCACAGCCGATCTGATCGGAGAGATCGATCCGGTGAAGGTGGCAGAAGGACGCTATCTTTCCGATGAGTTGACGATTCATTACGGCCTCATCCCCCGCACCAATCGCGGGATTTTTGCCATCAACGAACTGCCGGATCTGGCCGAAAGGATTCAGGTAGCCCTCTTTAACATCATGGAGGAGCGGGACCTCCAGATCCGGGGCTTTAAGGTTCGCCTCCCCCTCGATGTGTATGTCGTGGCCAGCGCTAATCCGGAGGATTATACGAATCGAGGTCGTATCATTACTCCGCTCAAAGATCGCTATGGGGCCCAGATCCGTACCCACTATCCGTTGAACATCCAGGATGAGATCCGCATCATGGAGCAGGAGCGCAAACGGTTTGTCGATGATGGTTACAAGATCATGGTTCCCAAGTTTATGAAGGAGATCATCGCTGAGGTGACCAACAGTGCCCGACGCAGTGGCGAGATCAACCAGCGCTCAGGGGTCAGTGTACGCATGTCCATTACCAACTATGAGACCATGATCAGCAATGCGTTACGCCGGGCCATCAGGCTGGGAGAGAAGGAAGTAGCTCCCCGCATCAGCGATCTCCCCGCCATCTTCTCTTCCACCCTGGGGAAGATCGAACTGGAGAGCATGGAAGAGGGGCGGGAGCAACCCCTGGTAGAAGAACTGCTCCGGCGAGCCGTGCGACGGGTATTCAACCGCTATCTTACCGTTGATATGTTTCAACCGTTCCTGGAACGGTTTCAACGGGGAACCCGGCTGGAAGTTTCTGATATGATGCCGACCAAGGAGTACTCCCGTCTGGTCAGTGAGTACAGCGAACTCATGGACGGTATCGTGGCTCTCGGCAGTTTTGATAGCCCGGCCGTGGTCGCTTCTGGTGTGGAATTTATCCTGGAAGGCCTCCACGTCAATGAATGTCTGAACAAGGACATCGTCGAAGGAAAGCCGGTCTATCGACGCTAGGAGACCGATAAAGGCTGTCCCGCTCTCCTGCGGTGGATCCGTACCTCCTTCCCCTCCTTGTAACAGGCTTTCATTTTCCCTTAAACAAATGCGACAAGTTGCCGATACGAGAAGAGAGGAGAGAGAGCCGCGAAACCATGGCCGGTGAGACAGGCAGGAGGAAAACGCACCTATGGCGAGGATCGACGCCTTTTTAAAGTTGATGAAGGAGAGCGGGGCCTCCGATCTCCACCTGACCGTGGGTGCTCCCCCCATCTTGCGGTTGCGAGGGGATTTAGAGCGGGTCAAATACCACGAGCTGACACCAGAGTTGAATGAGAAGCTCCTCTTTGAGATCATGACCCCGGAGCAGATCGAGGAATTCCAGGCCCGCATGGATATCGATTTTGCCTATGAGATCCCGGGAGAGGCCCGCTTTCGAGTGAATGTCTTCCGACAGCGCAAGGGGATAGGGGCGGTGTTTCGCTTGATCCCATCCCGTATCCTGACAGTAGACGACCTCGGGTTACCACCCCAGGTCCTGGAGTTCGCCCGGCTGAAAAAGGGATTGGTGATCGTGACCGGTCCTACCGGTAGCGGAAAATCGACGACCCTGGCGGCGATCATCGACTATATCAACACCACCCGCAAGGAGCATATCATCACCATCGAAGATCCGATCGAGTTTGTGCATGAGAACAAGCTGGGACTGGTCAATCAACGGGAGGTAAAGGCCCATACCCAGTCCTTTGCCGCCGCTTTACGGGCGGCCCTGCGAGAGGATCCGGACATCATCCTGGTAGGTGAGATGCGAGACCTGGAGACGATCGAGCTGGCCAT
>RFHZ01000703.1 GCA_003696125.1 Nitrospinota bacterium | reverse complement strand
CGCCCAAAGGAGCTATGCCCTCCCGGTAGAGTACGTGCACACCACCCGTCTGGTCGCTCCTTCCGATATCCTGACCGTGCAGGGACGGAAAGCCATACTCCAGGAGGGAAAACCGATCTCCCTCGTCCCCCTCGCCGACCTGCTGGAGATCCAAACCGCAAAAGCTGTCCCGGCTTCTTCGCAGGGAGAAAAACTCCCCTGCGTCATTCTTGCCCTGGGGGGTGAACGACTCGGGCTCCTGGTCGATGCCCTCCTCGACGAGCAGGAGGTGGTAATCAAACCACACGTCCCTCTCCTGAAGCGGGTGCGCAACGTCTCCGGAGCAACCATCCTCGGCAGCGGTGAGGTTTGCATAGTCCTGCATCCGCCCGATCTCCTCAAATCCGCACAGAAACGGGTCCCTGCCTCTGCTCCGCCTCCCAGAAGAGAGGAGCAACGCAAAACACCGGTGGTCCTGCTGGTGGAGGACTCCATCACCACCCGGACCCAGGAAAAGCGGATCCTGGAGGGAGCCGGCTATAGAGTCATTACGGCTGTAGATGGTGTTGATGCCTTCCAGAAGCTCTCCATGCACCCTGTTGATGCCGTCGTCTCAGACATCCAGATGCCCCATATGGATGGGTTGACCCTGACCGCCAGGATTCGCCAGCAGAAGAAGTACCAGGAACTCCCCATCATCCTGGTCACCTCTCTGGCCACCGAAGAGGATAAAAAACGGGGGATCGAAGCAGGGGCCAATGCCTATATCACCAAGCCTTCCTTTAACCAGACCATCCTGCTAGACACCTTGAGGAGGCTCATATAGCCATGGATACGTCTCCCATTCGTGTGCTTCTGGTAGACGATTCTCCACTGGCCCTGGCTGTCCTGAGAAGGATGCTCTCCCGATCCCCGGAAATCCAGGTAGTGGGAACGGCCCGTAACGGCCGGGAAGCCCTGGAACTCGTTCCCCGCCTCCGGCCGGCCGTCATCTGTACCGATCTCCACATGCCGGAGATGGATGGACTGGAACTCACCCAGGAGGTGATGGCCCGCTTTCCCCGTCCCATCCTGGTCATCAGCGTCTCGGTCCAGGAAGAGGACACCCAGCAGGTCTTTCAACTCCTGGAAGCCGGGGCAATCGATGTCTTCCCCAAACCGCGGGGAGGGCTCAAGGAGGAGGATCAACAGGCTGCCCAGGAGTTGATCAAGAAGATCAAGATCCTCTCCAAAGTGGTCACCTTTACCCGGCACCGGAGAACAGCACCGGCTCCGGCCTCTCCGTATCGCCGGGTTCGACGTTTCACCCTGTCTGCCCCTCCCCGTCTGGTAGCCATCGGCGCCTCTACCGGCGGTCCCCAGGCCCTGCAGCTCATACTGAGTCAACTGCCGGCCGATTTCCCGGTACCGATCCTCTGCATCCAGCATATCATGGAAGGCTTTTTATCCAGCCTGGTGAACTGGCTGGCCTCGCGATGCGCGGTACGGGTCAAGATCGCCCGGGCAGGAGAAATCCCCCTTCCCGGCACGGTCTATTTCCCACCAGAAGGGTTTCACCTGGAGATCGACCACACCGGCAGGCTCTTCCCTTCCTCCCGGCCTCCTTTCCAGGGACACCGCCCCTCTGTGACCGTCACCTTCAATGCGGTGGCCGCGTACTACGGCCAGCAGGCCATCGGGGTACTGTTGACCGGGATGGGCAAAGATGGTGCCGAAGGGATGCTGGCCATCGCCCGGGCAGGCGGGATCACCATTGCCCAGGATGAGGAGAGCAGTGTGGTCTTCGGCATGCCGAAACAGGCGATCCTCCTCGGCGCTGCTCACTATGTTCTCCCCGTATCAGAAATCGCCCCTCACCTCCTGGCCTTCTGTTCGCCTGATCGAGAATCGAGGCACTCTGCCTTTCCCCTCCAGACGCTTCCGTCCCTACCGGTGAGACCAGAGGATGACAGAGATGAGTGATACGAGCGGGTACACCAGGCGCAACGTCGAGATCCTTGTGGTAGAAGATAGTGCCATCCAGGCTGAATTGCTTCGTCGCCTGCTCGTCCGACGCGGATTTGCCGTGCGGGTAGCGAGAAACGGGGCAGAAGCCCTGGACATGATACGGCAAAAGAAGCCTACCCTGGTGATCAGCGATATCGCCATGCCGGTGATGGATGGATACGCCATGTGCCATGCCATCAAGCATGACCCAACCCTCCAGGATCTGCCCGTGATCCTGCTGACCTCCCTCTCTGATCCCGAAGACATCATCCGGGGACTGAACGCCAAGGCGGATAATTATGTCACCAAGCCGTACGAGGAAGAGATGCTGCTCACCCGGATCGAGCACCTCCTGGCCAACCAGGAGCTGCGGAAACGAGAGCGGGTGCAGATCGGTATCGAGTTCTACTTTGCCGGAAAGCGTCATGTGATCGATACCGATCGGCGACAGATCCTGGACCTCCTGATCTCCACGTTTGAGAACGCGGTCCAGCAGAACCGCGAGTTGATGAAGCGCACCCAGGAACTGGAGGCATCGGAAGAGCGGTACCGCATGCTCCTCGAGAACACCTTCAGCGGCTTTTATCGAGCCACGCCAGAGGGGAAGTTCCTGGAGGTCAACCCCGCCTATGTCAGAATGCTCGGCTATGAGAGTAAAGCAGAACTCCTCCAGGTCCATATCCCCTCCACCCTCTACTTCTCCCCTGCTGATTACGAAAAGCTCTGCACCCAGCTCCTTTCCCAGGGAGGACTGCAGAACTACGTGGAGCGGCTACGCAAGAAAGACGGATCAGCGGTAATCGTCGAGGAGAACCTCCGCGTGGCCCGGGATGGGGAAGGCCATGTCCTCTACTTTGAGGGCTTTGTGCACGATATCACCGAACGCATCCGGGCAGAGGAGGCCTTAAAACAGGCGAAAGAAGCGGCAGAAGCGGCCAACAGGGCCAAAAGCGAGTTCCTGGCCAATATGAGCCATGAGATTCGCACTCCCATGAACGGGATCATCGGGATGACCGAGCTGGCACTGGATACCGACCTGACCACGGAGCAACGCGAGTACCTGCAGATGGTGAAGACCTCGGCCGATTCCCTGCTCCGCCTGCTCAACGATATCCTCGACTTCTCCAAGATCGAGGCGGGAAGACTGGAACTGGACCCGGTCGATTTTCACCTGCGCGACAGCCTGGGGAAGACGATAAAGACCCTGGCCCTCCGGGCCCACGCCAAGGGATTGGAACTGGCCTGCCATATCGCTCCTGAGGTTCCAGACTTCCTGAACGGTGATCTGGGACGCCTCCGCCAGATCCTGGTCAACCTGGTGAGTAATGCGGTAAAGTTCACGGAAAGAGGAGAGGTGGTGGTCCAGGTCGGGCTGGCAGAGCCCCAACCCCCAACAGGAAGCCGGCCAGAGGTGACCCTGCACTTTGCCGTCCGGGATACCGGTATCGGGATCCCACCAGAGAAACAACGCCTCATCTTCGCTCCCTTTGCCCAGGCCGATGCCTCCACCACCCGTCGCTATGGAGGGACAGGACTGGGACTGGCCATCTCTGCCCAACTGGTCACCCTGATGGGGGGAAAGATCTGGGTGGAGAGTGAGGTCGGCAAGGGGAGCACGTTTCACTTTACCGCCCGCTTCGGCCTGGCGCAGGAACCAGACCAGACCCCACCAGGAGACACCCTGGCCCTTAAAGATCTCCCGGTGCTTGTGGTAGACGACAATGCCACACAACGGCAGATCTTACAGGAAATGCTCATCCACTGGCATCTGCAGCCCACGATGGTCGAGAGCGGGAAGGCGGCTCTCTCTGCCCTCAAACAGGCCCAGGAGGCGGATCGTTCCTTTGCCCTGGCCCTCATCGACACCCACATGCCGGAGATGGACGGTTTTGCCCTGGCTGAACACCTCCTCCACCACCCTACCTTTAGCGGGGCCATCATCATGATGCTCTGCTCACCCAAACACCCAGAAGACATCGCCCGGTGTCGTGCGCTGGGCATCTCCACCTACCTGGTCAAGCCGATCACCCCATCTGATCTGTTCAACGCCATCTCTACCACCCTCTCCCATGCAGAAACTGGGGAAGCGACCAGGCCACATCCCTCCCTGCCTTCAGCCCCGGAGCCCAGAAGGACTCTGCGTATCCTGCTGGCAGAGGATAACCTGGTGAACCAGAAGCTGGCCATCCGTCTCCTGGAAAAACGAGGCTACCACGTGGTTCCGGTGAAGACCGGGAAAGAGGTTCTCGCCGCCCTGGAAAAGGAGGCCTTTGATCTCATCCTGATGGATATCCAGATGCCGGAGATGGATGGACTCGAGGCCACCGTACAGATTCGCAAACGGGAAGAGAGCACGGGAGAACATATCCCGATCGTGGCCATGACCGCGCATGCCATGGCAGAAGACCGGGAACGGTGCCTCGCCGCCGGCATGGATGCCTATGT
>RFHZ01000702.1 GCA_003696125.1 Nitrospinota bacterium | reverse complement strand
GTATACCGGCATGGAGACCCCGAGCAGGGTGATCACCGAGACCAGGTAGTCGAAGCTCGAATAGGGGCGTGTGGCCGCTATCACCCCTCCTGCCACCCCGAAGAGGGTAGCCAGCAGGGTGCTGATCACGGCCAGCTTTAAGGTGGCCGGGAAGCGAGCCCATATCTCTTTGATCACCGGGTCTGAGGTGCGGGCCGACCGGCCCAGATCTCCCTGCAGGGCCCGCAGGAGAAAGATCCCGTACTGGACATGGAGCGGTTTATCCAGTCCCAGTTGGACCCGGATCAGGGCCACATCCTCCTCGCTGGCCAGGAGCCCGGCAATGACCCGTGCCGGATCTCCTGGCAGGAGTCGGACCATCAGGAAGACGATGAAAGAGACCCCGAGCAGGGTGATCACCGAGGCGATAAGCCGATGGACAAAGTAACGGAGAAAGGTCATAGCCTCTCGTCTTCCGTCTACTGGGCCGGTCGGGCATACACGGCATCGAACTTCTCGTTGGGCAGGGAGCCGACACCGGTGACCTTGGCCGAGTAGATGATCGGAAAGCGCTGGACCCAGAGGAAGATCCAGGGCGCATCTTCCCAGACCTGCCTGGAGATCTTGCAGTAGAGTTCCTTGCGCTTTTCCGGTGAGCTCTCACTCTCTGCCGCCCGGATCCACTCATCGACCTGGGGATTGCGGTAAAAGGTCGTCTCTAGGCCGTTTGGTGGGGCATAGGTAGAGAGAAACTGTAAGACCTGCTGGCTGGCATCGAGAAAGGCCGGGGCCCAGCCCAGGTAGTGCAACTGTGTCTTGTTCCCTTTGTCTAAAGGGGTGATGATGGTGCGGACATAGGAAGGCCAGTCCATGGTTTGAATCTGGGGTTCCAGTCCCACCTCGCGCAGGTACCCGGCAATGGCCTGGGTGGCCTCCTTATCCTGCACATAGCGGCCGGTGGGGTGGATGAGAGAGATCTTGGTGCCAGGAGCAACACCTGCGTCGGCGAGGAGCTGTTTGGCCTTGGCCTGATCAAACTCGTACCGGCCCGCCTTGCAGTACCCGAAGAGGCTGGGTGCCATCGGCGCATCCATCGGATCAGCAGCACCAAAGAGGACGTTCTTGATGATCGCCTCCTTATCCACCGCATAGTTGAGGGCCTGCCGCACCCGTCGATCCTTCAACAAAGGATCCTGCGTGTTGATGGCGATGAAGATGGTCCGGTCACTCGGGGCCAGGAGCACCTTTACGGCAGAGTTGCTCTGCAGCGCAGGAATATCGGCCACCGGGGGCAGGATGGTGAGATCGGCCTGCCCGGCCAGCAACAGGCTCTCCCGTGTGGCTGCTTCCGGGACGATACGAAACACGACCCGGTCATAGTACGGCTTGGGTCCCCAGTACCCTTCAAACCTGGTCATGCTGATCCGTTCCCCCTTTTTGCGGCTCTCAAAGCGATAGGGACCGGTGCCCACGATGTGGGTATAGTTTTTGTACGAATTCCCCTTTTTGTTTACCGAGCCGGGAGAGACCAGGCCGGCGGTGGTCCAGGAGAGCGCACTGATAAACGGCACAAAGGGGCGCTTGAGGGTGACCCGTACCGTCGAGGCATCGACGATTTCGGTCTGTTCGATCGGGTAGGGAGCGCGGATCGGTACCCGTACCGTCGGATCTTTCAGGCGATCAAAGTTCCATTTTACCGCCTGGGCATCAAACGGCGTTCCATCATGAAAGGTTACCCCTTTGCGGAGGGTAAAGGTGTACTGCAAACCATCAGCCGAGGCAGACCATCGCTCGGCCAGATAGGGTTGTACGCTCCCGTCCGGGGCAAGCTTGGTGAGGGTTTCCACCACGTAGTCAACGATGTTGGCGACCGTTGTAGTGGTCATCTGGGCCGGATCGAGCGTGTCAGGATCGATACCGACAGCGATCCGGAATTCGGCTGCCCTGACCGGTAAGATCCATAGTCCTACCACCATAAGCGTGCATACAACCCGTACTCCCCATGATCGATACCCGTTATGCATGGCTCTTTTCCTCCTGTAGCATAACCCATGTCCTCTCTGTTTCTTTACAGAATCCCCTTAACTCGCTTCAAACCGACCACGTCCCTGGCTACCAGGCTGACACGGTGTCATATTAGAACACCTATTCTCCCCTTTTGTCAAGAGATATTTCCTCTGCGGAAAACCCTTGCTTTTCTCTCCGGAACCCTATATGATTATTGGCGAAAAGGGCAGGCTATCTGATCTCTCCGCTGGAATGGTTCATGGTGAGCAGCGGAGAGATGCCGCACAGGGAAAGGAGACAAGCAGTGTTTGGAATTGGAATGCCAGAGCTGATCATCATCCTGGTCATTGCGCTCATCGTTATCGGTCCCAAACAGCTTCCCGAACTGGCCAGAAGCCTGGGGAAGGGGTTTGCCGAGCTGAAGAAGGCTACCGAGGATTTTCAATATTCCCTCACCGAGGAGTTTAATGAGGAGGAGACCGACTACAAGCCGGCAGCCAAAAAAGGACCACGAGGAATCGAACGTGCCGAGGAAGAAGCAGGAATCGATGCGGTAGAGTGGGAGTAGGGAGCCGATGGCCGATGAAAAAAAGATGCCGTTTACGGCACATCTGGAGGAACTGCGACAGCGTCTCATTCTGATCTGTATCGCCATTGCCATCGGTTTTGGTCTTTCCTATACCATTTCAGATAAGATCATCCTCTTCCTGCAACGCCCCATGCAGGATCAGAAGCTGATCTTTCTGGCCCCGACCGAAGCCTTCTTTGTGAACCTCAAGGCCGCCTTTTTTGCCGGTCTCTTCTTTACGGCACCCTTTACCTTTCTTCAACTCTGGCTCTTTGTTGCTCCGGGATTGCTCGAACATGAGAAGAGATTTGCCCTTCCTTTTCTTCTCTGCTCCAGTGTCGCCTTTCTGATCGGAGCCACCTTCGGCTATTTCCTGATTCTCCCTCTGGGACTCCAGTTCCTGCTCTCGCAGGGACAGGGGATCTGGGAGCCGAGTATCACCCTGTCCAACTATATCTCATTCGCTTCTAAGCTCCTCATCGCGTTTGGTATGGTCTTTGAGATCCCTCTGGTCGTGCTTCTCCTCAGCAAGTTTGGGCTGATTACGCCAGCCTTTCTCAGCAAAAACCGCAAGTACATCCTGCTGCTCTGTTTTGTCTTTGGAGCGATTCTCACCCCGCCTGATGTGGTGACACAGGCGTTGTTGGCCCTTCCGATGTATCTCCTCTTTGAGCTGAGTGTCTTTATCTCTAAAGTGGTGTATCGACAGAGAGCAGCCAGCGAGGCGAGGGGGTAGATGGAAAAGAAACGAGCCAGGATCGTGATCTCGGGACGGGTACAAGGGGTCTTCTTTCGCGCTTCTGCCTGCGACCAGGCGCTGTACTACGGGATCAAGGGGTGGGTGCGCAATCGCCCGGATGGAAAGGTCGAAATCCTGGCCGAGGGGGAAGCGAAAAACCTGGATGCCTTTATCCAGTGGTGCTATCAGGGACCACCGGCGGCCCGGGTCACCGATGTCCAGGTGTTTTGGGAACCCTACCAGGGGGAGTTTGAGCGCTTCAACATCCGCTATTGAGGATGGCACCTCCTGGACACGGGGAGATCTTCTCTAGCTCTCTCCGGCCAGGCAGTGGAGAAACTGCTCCAGGATGCGATAGTAGAGAGACATCCCCTCCAGATCGATCCACTCTTCGGTGGAGTGGAGCCCGGCACAGGGGGGCTTCATCAAGAGGACCGGAATCTGGTAGGGGGTAAAGAAGCGGGCGTCTGAGGCGCCAAAGCTGCGGGTAAAGGGGATGGGACGTCCCAGGATCGTCTCGGCAACCTGTTTCCACCGCTGCAGGTAGGGATCGGTCGGTTCAACGGCAAAAAACTCGCCAGCGGTCTGCACCTGGACCTCGACCCCTTCCCCGCAGATGAGGTGTACCTGGTCGAGGATCGCCTGGGCATCTGTTTCCTCGGTAAAGCGAAAGTCGAGATACATCTCTGCCCGATCCGGTACCTGATTGGTCGCCTCTCCTCCTACCAGCTTTCCCAGGTTAAGGGTGGTGTGCCAGGGATCAGCGGCACTCACCTCTGGGTAGTGGGCTCGCAGCCGCTGGTACACATCGATGAGTCGATCCAGCGCATTGTCCCCGAGCCAGGGACGAGAACCGTGCGCGGCACGTCCGTGCGCGGTCAGTTTGAGGTGCAAAACCCCCTTGGCCGCGATCTCTATCTCCCAGTTATCCCCGGCATCGGGCAGGATACAGACGGCACACCGGTATCCCTCTCTTTCCAGGAGATAGCCGGTCCCTAACTCCCCTCCGGTCTCTTCATCGCTGGTAAAGATCGCCCCTACCGGCAACGGGAACTGCTCCTGCACAAGCTGCTTGAGGAGAACCATGTACAGGGCAGCGGCGAATTTCATGTCGTTGGCCCCTCGACCATAGAGTCGGCCCTCCACGATACGGGGCTGAAAGAGGGGAGGGGGAGCAGGAACCACATCGATATGGACGGCCAGCATGACCTGAAACTGTCGCTCAGGGACATTGGCAGCAACCAGGGAAGGTTTGCCGGCAGGGCTATACTCGGCCAGATAGAGGGCTGGTGCTTCCCGCCGGAAATAGTCGCGGATATAGTGGAGACAGGCGAGGATCTGGTCTGGTTGATCGGCTGTACTGGGAAAGCGAATCAGTTGAGCAAGTAGCTCATGCAGTTCTGCCATATATCCCCCTGGGCTGACCCAAGGCGGGTCGGGTTTATATGCGTATATACCCCTGTTCTGCTGGTTTAAGGATACCTGCACTATAGCACCGGTTGCACCGGGTGTCAACGCTTCCCCGGAGGGCTCGTTCCTTTTCTGGTGCAGAGAATGCAGAATCGTGTTACTATAGGTTATCCTTTCACCCTAACTTGACAATGTTACATCTGCATTTTACCGCAGAGCAGGCCGGGGGCGCAGAGGAGATGCTGGGATGAAAAAACTCTGCTCCTCTCCGCGTTCTCTGCGAACCCTGCGGTGAATTTAACATTGTCGAGCTCATATCTCTTCGATGAAGGAGGTCTTATGGGTAGCGATCTGAAGTCGCAATTTTTGCTCGATCCAGACGTCATCTTTCTCAACCACGGGTCTTATGGGGCCTGTCCGCGACCGGTTTTTGAAGCCTACCAGCGGTGGCAGCGGGAACTGGAACGACAGCCGGTGGAGTTTTTAAGCCGGCGGCGCACCGAGCTGCTGGCCGAGGCCCGGACCAGGCTGGCCACCTACCTGGGGGTAGATGCCGATGAGGTGGTCTATTTCCCCAATCCCACCACGGCCATCAACATGGTGGTGCGCAGTTTACACCTGCAGCCGGGGGATGAAATTCTCGCCACCGATCACGAGTACGGGGCCATGGATCGGACCTGGCGTTTCATCTGCCGGAAGACCGGTGCTCGGTATGTCCAGCAGCCGATCCCCTTACCGGTTACCACAACCGCCGATTTTGTCGAGACCTTTTGGGCCGGGGTCACCGAGCGCACCCGGGTGATCTTCATCAGCCATATCACCAGCCCTACGGCCCTCACCTTTCCGGTGAAGGAGATCTGCCAGCGGGCTCGCCGGGCCGGTATCCTCTCCATCGTGGATGGAGCCCATGCCCCGGGACAGGTCCCGCTCAATCTGAGGACCTTGGGAGCAGACATCTATACCGGGGCCTGCCACAAATGGCTCTGTGCCCCGAAGGGTTCTGCTTTTCTCTATGCACGACGTGAAGTGCAGGACTGGTTAGAGCCGCTGGTGGTGAGTTGGGGTTGGGAGAGTGATACGCCGAGCGGCTCCCGGTTTATCGATTACCATGAGTGGCAGGGGACGCGGGATCTGGCCGCCTTTCTCTCCGTGCCGGCGGCCATCGAGTTTCAAGCCGCGCACGATTGGGAAGCGGTACGGCAGCATTGCCGCGCACTGGCCAGTCAAACCCGACAGCGGTTGAGTGAGCTGACCGGCCTGGACCCTATCTGTCCCGATGCTCCAGAGTGGTTCACCCAGATGATCGCTGCCCGTCTCCCCCCTGTGGACATCGATCAGCTCAAGGCCCGGCTGTACGATGAGTTTCGCATCGAGGTTCCCCCCAGGATCTGGAACGGGCAACACCTGATCCGGGTCTCCTTCCAGGCGTACAACGGCCAGGAAGATGTCGATGCACTGGTGGAAGCGCTGCAGAAGCTACTCCCGCTATGAGATTTTCGTTATAAGGGAATCTTCTCTCTCCCTTTACAGCGTGAGTTTTGAGGGTTTTTGTTGTCAGCCGTTTCGTGTGTGAAGCTCTCTACTTCTTCTTGAAGAGCCGCTTTCTCCCCAGGCCAAGCGCCCCTGCGAGGCCAGAGCCCAGGAGCAGGAGAGAGGAGGGTTCAGGGGTATGGGCGATCGGAGGATCTGCACTGCGATTACCGCTCACCGTGAGCTGTGAGGAGTCGAAGAAGACGTC
>RFHZ01000701.1 GCA_003696125.1 Nitrospinota bacterium | reverse complement strand
GGCAGTAGATATCCTCCTCTGCTTTCCAGCCGAAATCCTGGCCATCATGGTGCTGGTGGTCCTGGGACAGGGATTGGACAAGCTGATCATCACCATCGGTATCGTGATGACCCCCCGCTTTGACCGGCTCAGCTATGGCAGCACCCTCTCCCTCAAAGAGCGCGAATACATCGAAGCAGCCCGCTCCATCGGTGCCCGGGGATTCCGTATCCTCTTCCGCTACATCCTCCCCAATATCCTGGGGGAGATCCTGGTCATGAGTAGCCTGTGGACCGCTACCGCCATCCGGGTGGAATCGAACTTAAGCTTTTTAGGGCTTGGCGTTGCTCCCCCTACCCCGACCTGGGGGAACATGGTGCGGGCCGGGGTCAATCAACTCACCAACGCCCCCTGGCTCTCCATCTTCCCCGGACTGGCCATTATGCTGGCCGTGCTTGCCTTCAACCTGATCGGGGACGGGTTGCGTGACGTGATGGATCCCAAGCTTCACAGCTAAAAGACGAAAAAGAGACTTGTTTGACACTTTTCCCTTTGCCATGTATAATGGAAAATGCTGGATAAAATCCAATCTAGCAGTTAAATGGAGAACTATGCAGTGATTATTAGCAAAGTCGGTCGCCGCGGGCAAATAACGATTCCCCGTCAGGTTCGCCAGTGGCTTAATCTGCGTGAGAAGGATCGTGTAGCTTTCATCCGCCGGGGGAATGAGATCATCCTGCATCCCTTACCCCATACCTTGTTTGATCTTCGCGGGAGCGTCCCTGTACCTACACCACAAGATTTTACAGCCATCCGCCAACGAGTAATAGAGAACCATGCCCGGAAAGTCGCCAAAGGCGAAGCCTGAACGCCTCTTTGCAGATACCAATCTGTTCCTGCGCTACCTTACCAACGATGTTCCAGCACAGGCAGATGCAGTCGAACAGCTCCTTCGTCGTGCAGCGACCGGGGAAATCCTCCTGGTTACCAATAGCCTGGTCATTGCCGAAATCGTGTGGACTCTTGAATCCTTTTATGAGTTAGCCGCTATCTCGACCACTCGCCCCTTGGTCATCTTGACCAGATCGGTGGGGGTGAGACGGAAGACGGCATAGGGACTCCCTGCCGCTGCCCAGATCTCCTCGTACCGGAGCAGGTCTTTATCGATGAAGGTCTCTAGCTGCTCACGATGGCCGATAGGGGGTACGCCGCCGATGGCAAAACCGGTATGCTGGCGGACAAATTCGGCATCGGCCTTCTCAACCGGTTCGGCCACCTCTTCCCCCAGCTTCTCCTCATCCACCCGGTTCCCCCCGCTGGCGATGACCAGAACCGGTCTATGCGTCCGTTTTCCCCTGAAAACCAGCGATTTCGCAATCTGTTCTACCCGGCATCCGATGGCCCGGGCCGCATCCCTGGCGCTGCGCGTGGTAGAGGGAAAGGTGCGGAGCTGATGCGAAAATCCCAGGTGTTTTAACGTTTGCTGGACCCTTTGTACGCTTGGACTCAACGGTTCTGTCATCTTTACTTTCCCTTCTCC
>RFHZ01000700.1 GCA_003696125.1 Nitrospinota bacterium | reverse complement strand
CCCAGGATCAGGAGGGCACAGCCCAGGGCAACAGCGGGTTTCACCAGCCCCTTTTCTAGCGGATAGAAGAGAAGAAAGGCCAGCAGCAGGGAGAACCCGACCGAGGGGAGATAGAGGAAGCGCTCGGCCAGGACCTGGCGCAGGGGAAGGAGATTGAGGACCGGCAGGAGGGTCACCCCGATCCAGAAGAAGGCGAATACGGCCAGGGGAAATCGCTTGCGCAGGACACAGGCAGCCAGGAGCACCAGCAGGGTGAGTAGCAGGTAGAGCAGGGCTTCGAGGGTAAAGAGGTGCGAGAGAGGGGTCAGGAGAATATCGCGCTGGATATGGAGGCCGACCGGCAAGAGGAGCAGCTTCAGATAGATGACAAAGAGCTTGGGTGCGGTCAGGAGTCGTATGGTAAACGGCACATTGGAGGCAGCAAGGACAGGGCTACCCACCAGGGCAAAGCGTAACCCGAGATAGAGGATGATGAGGGTAACACTTCCCCCCACCGCATACCCCAGGGTGTACCTCTTCTCCTGCGAGGGGAAAAACCAGCGGTACCCCAGGAGGAGCAGGGGAAAGACGAGGGCGTTCTCCTTGGCCAGGAGGGCCAGGGCAAAGCAGAAAAGGAGCAGGGAGAGGAAAAGGCCCTTCCCTCTCCCCTGCCCACGTTGCAGGGAGAGGAAGGAGAGGAAGGCGGCGAGCAGGAAGAGGGTGACGATCAGATCGGTCCGTCCCGAGATCCAGCTCACCGATTCGGTATGGATGGGATGGGCGGCAAAGAAGAGGGCAGCCAGCCAGGCGCTGCGAGCAGAGGGGAGGAGATGGCAGGCCAGCCAGTAAACCAGCACGGCGTTCAGCGTGTGCAGGAGCAGGTTGGTCAGGTGGAAGCCGAAGGGGCGGAAACCCCAGAAAAAGGTGTCGAGCCTGTAGGAGAGGAGGAGGAGGGGACGATAGTACCCGCTGGTCTTCCGGGTAGAAGCAAAAGACCAGTAGTCGGTGGTGAAGGCGGTATAGAGGGGCTGGGGGGTGCGGAGAAAGGCGTTTTCCAGGATCAGGGGACGATCATCCCAGAGAAAAGGGCCGGAAAGGGCATTGAGATAATTGAGACAGGAGAGTAAAATGATCAGGCCGATATGATAAAGGGCCAGGCGTTTCTGCACGGGGAACGTGATGGTAGACATGCTTACCCTCTTTGCGGAGCGGTTGTTATGAAGCTTGCCATCTTCGGTTCGTCACTCACTTCTGCCTATGCCAATGGGGCCACAACCTTCTTCCAGGGACTCTGCCGTGCCCTGCACCGGCAGGGCTGGGAGGTCTGCTTTTGGGAAGAAACCTCCTGGCCGTCAAGGAGGAATACCCGGATCGACTGG
>RFHZ01000699.1 GCA_003696125.1 Nitrospinota bacterium | reverse complement strand
CCGCCCTGCTCGAGTGCCTGGAAGACCGGCGTGGGGAACCACGCAACAAACCTCCCTTTCCCGGAACACACGGCCTGTATAACCGGCCAACCCTGATCAGCAACGTGGAGACCTTTGCCGCGGCCGTGACCATCCTGGCGCGGGGGCCAGACTGGTGGCGAGGTGCCGGTACCAACGGGTGCACCGGACTCAAGTTCCTCAGCGTGAGCGGCCATGTGCAGGCTCCAGGGGTCTTCCAGGTCCCTATGGGCACTCCGGTTCGTGACCTGATCGCCCTGGCCGGGGGGATGAAAGGGGGGAGATCGCTCAAAGCCTTTACCCCGGGCGGAGCGAGTAGTCCCTTTCTCCCGGCGGACAAGGTAGATACCCCGATCGACTTTACCACCCTGGCCGAGGCGGGGAGCATGCTCGGCACCGGGGGAGTGGTGGCGGTGGCAGAAGGGACCGATATGCTGGCCCTGGCCCTCAACGGGGTGCGCTTCTTCCGCAACGAATCGTGTGGGAAATGCGTCCCCTGTCGCATAGGCAGTGCCAAGGCGGTAACAATGCTGGAGACCATGCTCGAGCAAGGGGGTGACCCTTCTCAGATAGCCCTGCTCGAGTCCCTGGCGCACACCATGGCGCAGACGAGTATCTGTGGGCTGGGCCAGGTGGCCCTCCATCCCATCCTGTCCGTAATCAAACACTTTCCAGAGGATGTTGCTCGCTACGTACCACAAGGGAAGGGATCGGTATGACATCACACATCACCCTGCGCATCGATGGTCGCTCCGTACAGGTAAAACCGGGGACAACGATTTGGGAAGCAGCCCGGCAGGCCGGTATCTCTATCCCGATCCTCTGCCACCATCCGGGCTACCGGCCGGTAGGCGTCTGCCGGCTCTGCGTGGTGGACGTGGGGGAACGGGTCCTTACCGCTGCCTGCACGCGTACCGTTAGCGAGGGGATGCAGGTGGTCACCCAAGGGGAGGAGATCGACCAGCATCGCCGCCTGCTCCTGGAACTCCTCCTGGCAGACCAGCCGGCTCCCTCATCCGATCCCAGGGCCACCACGACCGGGGATAATCAACTATTCCTCCTGGCCGAACAGATGAACCTGGCCGCTTCTCGCTTTCCGGCAGGTCAGAACCGGGGACAAGACGACTCCTCTCCGGTCATCCGGGTCGATCACCAGGCCTGTATCCTCTGTGATCGCTGTATCCGGGCCTGTGATGAGATCCAGGTCAACGACGTGATCGGCCGGACCGGCAAAGGGTATACCACCCGCATCGGCTTCGATCTGGACCTGCCTATGGGGAAGAGCACCTGTGTCTCCTGCGGCGAGTGCGTGGCCGCCTGCCCTACCGGCGCTCTGACCAACAAGCCGATCACCGTGCCTCTCAAGCCCCGAACCCAGCTCACCCCGGTCGATTCGGTCTGCCCTTACTGCGGAGTGGGCTGCGCGGTACGCTTCTATGTCGATGAGACGGCAAACACCGTTGTCTACGTCGATGGTCGCAACAGCCCGGTCAACCGGGGACGGTTGTGTGTGAAAGGCCGTTACGGCTTTGACTACGCCTCGCATCCCCACCGCCTGACCCGACCCCTGATCCGTCGTGCCTCCTTTTATCCCAAAGGTCCCCTCTCCACCGAGGTGCGGGGCGATATGCGGTCTCGTAAGCCGGGAGGCATCGTCGATTACGAGGAAGTCCTCCCCGCCTTTCGGGAGGCGAGCTGGGAAGAAGCGCTCGATCTGGTGGCCACCCGCTTGAAAGCAATCCGGGATCAGCATGGCTCCCATGCCCTGGCCGGATTTGGGTCAGCCAAATGCAGTAACGAAGAGGCGTACCTGTTCCAGAAACTGGTACGGGCGGTCTTTGGTACCAATAACGTCGATCACTGTACCCGCCTGTGTCACGCCTCGTCGGTGGCTGCCCTGCTCGAAATGATCGGCTCCGGAGCGGTGACCAACGTCTTTGGGGACGCCCAACAGGCCGAAGTCATCCTGGTGACCGGGAGCAATACCACGGCCAATCATCCGGTAGCCGCCACCTTTTTCAAGCAGGCGGCCAGACAGGGAACCCGGTTGATCGTGGTCGATCCGCGGCGTCCCGACCTGGCCGACTATGCCACCTACTATTGCCAGATCCTCCCCGGATCAGATGTAGCCTTCTACAACGCCCTCATGCATGTGATCGTGCAGGAAGGCCTGGTCGATGAGCAGTTCATTGCCGAACGCACCACCGGTTTTGCCGAACTCCGGGCGGTCATCGAACGCTATCCCCCGGAAAGGGCGGCCCAGCTCTGTGGCATCGATGCCCAGACCCTGCGTGCGGTGGCACGTACGATCGGTCGAGCCCGGAGCATGATGATCTTCTGGGGGATGGGGATCAGCCAGCATACCCATGGGACCGATAACGCCCGCTCTTTGATCAATCTCTGCCTGCTCACCGGGAACGTGGGTCGTCCCGGTACCGGTCTCCATCCCCTGCGTGGCCAGAACAATGTGCAGGGGGCTTCGGATGCCGGGCTGATCCCGATGGTCTATCCCGACTATCAGCCGGTGAGCGATGAGAGGGTACGGCAGAAGTTCGAAGCGGCCTGGGGAGTTCCCCTGGATCCTCACCCGGGATTGACCGTGGTGGAGATTACCCAGGCGGCACTGGAGGGGAAGATCAGGGGGATGTATATCCTGGGGGAGAACCCTTTCCTGAGCGATCCCAACATCAATAAGGTGCGGCAGGCCCTCGCCAGCCTGGAATTCCTGGTGGTGCAGGATATCTTCCTTACGGAAACGGCGGAATTTGCCGATGTGATTCTCCCTGCCACCAGCTATCTGGAAAAGACCGGAACCTATACCAATACGGATCGCCGGGTGCAGATCGGACGTGCCGCCTTGCGTCCACCCGGGGAGGCACGACTCGACTGGCAGGTCATCTGCGATATCGCTACCCGGATGGGGTATCCAATGCACTACGACACGGTCGAAGAGGTGTTTGCCGAATTCGCCAGCCTGACCCGGAACTACCAGGGGCTGAGCTATACCCTCCTCGGGACGACCGGGAAACTCTGGCCCTGTCCTGATCCGGTACAGGGTGATGGCCTGCAGGTCCTGTTTGCCGATCGCTTCCCTTCCGGACGGGGGAGATTTGTGCCCTGCGAATTCACGCCGGCCCAGGAATTACCGGATGAGGAGTTTCCCTTTGTCCTGAACACCGGTCGCCTCCTCCCCCACTGGCATACCGGATCGATGACCCGGCGGGCCAGGGCTCTGCATGCGCTCGAGCCGGAACCGATCGTCCAGATCCATCCAGACGATCTGCAAAGACTCGGTATAGGAGACGGTGAGCCGGTCACCGTCCGGTCGCGACGCGGGGCGATCATCCTCAAGACGCGAGCCAGTACCGCCGTAGCCCCAGGCAACATCTTTAT
>RFHZ01000698.1 GCA_003696125.1 Nitrospinota bacterium | reverse complement strand
GTCTCAAGAAGTCAAGGGGACTACAGAACTTTATCTCAGCGTCCTACGTTCGGATAGAGGGAGCAGACCGTCAGAGAAATGATGATAACGTCCCTTTTCCTCCTCTCTGTTTTGTTTTTTCTCTTCATCGGGAGCCTCCTGTATTCGGTTAATCCGGTGTTGGGAAGCCTGCTGTTCGTCGTCGCTCTCCTAACCCTCCTTATCGGGCAATCGCTGGAATTTGGCTTGCTAATGACCTTCTTTACCATCCCTTTTGACCGGTGTTTTCTTATCCTCAAGGGGCTGGGGTTAACTGTTTCCAAGGTGTTTATCGGCCTCACCCTGCTGATATGGCTTGTCCGGGCTATCCTCACCAAAGACCCCTTTCCCCTGGAATCGCTTTATAATTCCCGAACCAGTATCCTGATCCTCTGCTATCTGCTGGTCTCGATCCTTACCGCTGTCCAGGCGAGAGACCTGGAAAGGGTTGTGGAGGTGCTGGTGAGGAGAATAAACGTAATCGTTTTCTATTTCTTCCTCCTCAATCTCATTCGCTCCAAGACCTTGTTGAGGAGAAGCATTCAGCTATTGCTGTTGGCCAGTTTTTTTATTACTTTGGTAGGACTCTATGAGTTGGGAACAGGGGATCAAGTCTTGCCGAAATCCCAGCGGAGAGAAGAGTTGTATATTACCAGCGGTGGGGCAAGTCGTATCCAGGGGTGTGCCGGAAATCCAGACTTCCATGCCGCCATCTTAGTCATGCTTTTACCCTTCCTGCTGACTCAAATCCAGTTGGTGCAGAATCGGTATCCGAAGATAGCGCTCTATATCTTGCTGGTACTGTATTGTGTTAATATCCTGGGTACCAATGCCCGCCTGGGACTTTTAGGGATGGTGGTGGCTTTTTCCCTTGTCTTTCTCTTAAGTGAGGTGCGCTGGAAGATTCCAAAGCTCATGGCTGCTTTTGCCGTTCTACTGGTGCTGTTTGGACTCTTCTCCTTCATGCCGGAGAAGTTTACGGCAGAGCGCTACACCGGGGAGAGTGGATTGAAGTCGTTAGAGTATCGCCTGGGTTGGATAATCATGGCCTGGGAGATGGTGAAACGACATCCCGTGTTCGGGGTTGGCACCGGGAATTTCTACTCCGAATACCATCGGTATATTCGGACCGTGCCCGATATGGTCCCTCGAGTTCCGATTATCATTCACAATGGAGTGATGCAGATTTGGGCGGAAAACGGGACCGTTGGCCTCATCATCTTCCTGCTCTTCCTCCTTTCTGTTCCCCTTGCCCTGTATCGGTCGCGAGAGGGGGATGATAGAGAGATGAGGGGATTTCGTATTGCCATTTTCACGAGCTTTGTGATCTATGTTATCTGTATTGGAGTTATCCCTGCTCTTGAACATGAGATCGGGTGGATAAGCATCGCTTTTGCCGTGATTTTAGAAAATCTTAGCCAGCAGAGAAGGTCCCTTCCTCAGGAGGAGATGGTGGGGTGATCCCTCAGGGAGATTTCCGTTCCACCAGGCTGCTTACGCAGCGAACAGGTGAGGGAGGGGGAAACCAGGGGATCCGTTCCAGGGAGATAATGCCATGAGAGATTTAAGAGGTCTTTTCTTGATCTTGATCCTGTGCCTGCTTACGCTTTATCCTGGACAGGGAATGGGGCAGACGCCTGTCAGCGAAAGTGCCCAGGAGTCATCTGAACCCATGGTGTTCCAGAGTTCCCCTTTTGGTCTGCATAACGTACAGGGGGAGTTTGAGGAAGTCAGAAATTTGGGGGTCGAATACGTGCGGGCCATTGTCCGCTGGCAGAACGTAGAACCGCGACCGGGACGATACCGTTTTCAGAAGGGGGATGGTATAGTCAGAAAGGCCCAGGATTATGGAATAAATCTGGTTGTTACGCTGCGTCCTCTCAGCCGGTGGGGGGGGAAGAGAATAAAGGAGCAGACCCGCAAAGCGCCCAAAAGTGGCTACCCGCGCAGAATGGATGCGTGGTTAAAGATGGTCGAGGCTATCGTTGAGCGGTATGATGGAGACGGTTTTCACGACATGCCCGGGTTACGCAGACCGATAAAATTCTGGCAGGTAGAGAATGAATGGCTATGGCAATGGGTCGATACTCCAGAAGCGTATCTCACCTTTTTGCAGAAAACCTCGTCGGCCATCAAAAGGGCTGATCCGGAGGCCAGAGTGATTGCTGGTGCCATCGGAGGACTTCCCATGGCCGTTGCCGAGGGTGTCGGAAACAAAGACTATATCACCGTTGGGGGTACTGATAAAGGCAAAAGGAAGGTGTATGTCTCTCAATATATTAAAACCAGAGAATACAGGGAAGGGAAGAGAAAGATAGAGTTGATGCTGAGAGAAGGAAGTCGATATTTCGATATCATCGATTTCCATTCCTATACAGAGGATCCTTATGATATCGCAATAGTTCTGAAGTGGCTTCAGAAGAAGATGCGGGAATATGGATACTCCAAGGAGATCTGGTCTCTGGAGAATGCGGGCCCCTTCTTTAATTTTTCTGAGGAACGCTTCGCCATAGATGTGGTACGGAGGCATGTCATAGGGTTCAGTAACGGATTGGGGCGCCTGTTTTGGAGTTCGCTGAAACCGACCCTTCTCTGGTCGGACAATTACGTCCGGTTAGCCTTAATCGACCAGTATGGAAACAAATCGGCTGCCTATTATACATATAAACTTATGACCCACAAGCTACACGGATTGGAATCCATAGCACGGATATCAGCACCGATAGGAATCTCGGCTTATCAAGCTAAAAAGAAATCTGGCCAAACGATATATGTGTTCTGGAGTGAGTCTGGAACGCATACATATTCCTTCTCTACTACTGCCAGAGATGTAATGCTTACTCACATTATTACCAACAAGGAGCAGACCAACCCTAAGGTAGAAAGAATAGAAGTGAAAAATGGGAGAGTGGATTTGACAATTTCTTCCCCTGTTTTTCTTGAAGAGCTCATGTAATTGATCAAATATAAGTCCGTAGAAAAGGGGAGTTCATGCAGACAAAGGGTATCAGAGGTAATTTCGAATTGTATCCCCTTCTGGGGCTAATTACTATAGGAGTAATACTTTCTTTCAGCAACCCAGGGTATTCACAAACCGGATCGATTGAAAAGGTTTTTGTGGTTGTCATAGACGGTCTGCGATACTCGGAAGCCTTTGGTGACAGTTCATACCGATACATTCCCCATCTGGGGAACATTCTGAAACCGAACGGTACTTTGTACACAGACGTCTGGAATCTGGGAGACACAAACACGGCCCCCGGCCATATGTATATAGTTACAGGAAACTGGGTATATACCCCTCAATATAAGAATGTTCGTGTACGAACCATTTACCCCACCATCTTTGAATATTATCGAAAGGCGTACCAAGTTCCCCAAGAGAAGGTATGGGTCGTTGTGGGAGGGAAAATTTCTTTTCTGAGTGCCCTGAACTACAGTCTTAACCCTGCGTTTGGGCCGACGTATCAGGCGTCGCTGGAGTCTGCTGGCGATAGTGATGTTCAGGTTTGGGAAAAGACGATAGGTATCATAGAGTCTTATGAACCGTCTCTGGTCTTTATCAACTTCGGAAATGTAGATTACGCAGGCCATCATAGCTGGGAGATGTATACGGCAGCGATTAGACGAGTGGATAGGTTGATTTACTCTCTGTGGACCTATCTCGAAAACCATCCTCAATACCAGGGGAAGACTGCTTTACTCGTCACAACGGATCATGGCCGCCACGATGAGCTGCACGGAGGATTCTTGAAGCACGGTGGTATCTGTCCAGGATGTAAGCAGAGCTTCCTGCTTGCAGTGGGACCTGGGATTCGAAAAGGGGTTGAGATTAGGGAGCCTGCAAGTTTAGTGGATATTGCCCCGACGGTAGGATATATGTTGCAATTTCCCACACCGTTTGCAAAAGGACGAGTCCTCTCGGAGATGTTCGTTACAGATAATCACACAGATATCGGATATGACTTCAGGCAGGATACAGGCTTATCCCCTGGAACCCGCCTTACTTATGCGGTAGGAGCATCTGTAACCCCCCAAATAGCTGCTTCAGGAGATATTCTCCATCTTGTTTGGGAAGATAACAGAGAAGGGACCTGGCAAATCTATTATAAAAGGAGTGAAGACGGAGGAAGCTCTTGGAGCGCTGATTTTAACCTTAGTCGGTCAAGTGGCCTGGCAGTTGAACCTTCCATTTCCGTCTTTCAGGAGAAAGTCTCTGTAATATGGAAAGATTATAGAAACAACAACTGGGATATTTATCTGAGACAGAGTTTAGATGCGGGACAAACCTGGTCACCTGCGAGGCTTGTAGCCCGCTCTTATGTTGAGAGTTCCCTGTTTAAAGGCAGCCCTATGATCGTTCCTGGGCTCCCTAAAGTGAATGAAGAGACAGATATCAGGGCTACCGTTCGCTATCACAAAGGTCCGCTCGTATATAGTAAGAGTGAAGATGGCGGTGTTACCTGGGGAACCCATAAGATCATTTACGACGGATTGTTTATCCCTTCCTATGCCTTTTTAGGGAGGTCCAATTCCCTCTGGGTTGTATGGACAGCTCACAGGTTTACTACTGAAGGATGGGAGATCTGGTACAACTTTAGTTTCAACGGTGGAGATACATGGGGAGAACCTCATCCTCTTCTTTCTTCAAATAGCTACCTCCTGCACCCTGCTATCACAGTGGATGAGAAGTACCTCTATCTTGTTTGGAGCGATTTCCGAACAGGTCATAGCGAGATCAGTTTCCTCCGGAATAATCGAAGGAAAAAGGAGATGCCATCGATCCAGGTGCTTACAAGCAGCAAAATAGGAGCCATCTTCCCCACAATTTTGAAGACAGCCGATAGGCTTTATGTGGCCTGGGAAGACAATCGTGATGGTAATAAAGAGATATACTACAAGACAAGCCCAGACAATGGACTCTCCTGGTCTGCCGATATGAGGATAACTCATGACGATTCGAACTCGACCCATCCGGATCTGGCTTATGGAAACAAGGTCTATCTCGTATGGCAGGATGATCGAGATGGAAATTGGGAGATCTATTTTGAGGTAATCGATGATCCATACTCTCCATGATCTCCCATTCCTCTACATCTTAGCAGGAGCCTGAGATGGGCTTTTTGAGGTCTGCTTTCTCATCGCATGGTGCGTGGGGAGGAAAGTGCAACAGAGATCTCTGCTAGTCAGGCGGTACATGGAATCGGACGATACCACTCTCTCTCACCTGTCTCATCAAATCCTGGGTGTAACAAGGGAGAGAAGCTTTTGGCAGTGGAAATACCGTCAGAATCCAGCAGGAACGGCTCTCTCGGCTGTGGCAGTGCACCATGGCACAGTGATCGGCCAGATAGGAGCCATCCCGATACGATTCCTGGTTGAGGGCAGTGAGCTCAGGGCTGCTCAAGAGGTTGATATGCTGATAGATAAAGGGCATAGGAGATTCGATGTCTATTATAGACTGGCCGAACTCCGTAATGCAATCGATAAGAAAGAAGGGATCGCCTTTAAGTATGGATTTGCTATTGAAGCCACCTCCCAAATTGCCCAAAAAACCCTGGGGTTTCAAAGAGTTGGTCCAATCCCCCGTCTGGTCAAGGTGTTAAATAGTGAACCTTTTCTCCAGAGGAAGCTCCATCTGAGAGCCTTCTCCAGGCTTCTCGCTTTCCCGGTGAATACGGTACTCCGGCACTTCTATCCGACAAAGATCACCGTTCCGCCGGGAGCCCAAATGAGAGAGGTAAAACGTTTTGATGAGCGCTTTGATACCTTCTGGAGTCGCATCAAGGGAGATTACCCGATCATGACGGTGAAGGATTGCCGATATCTTAATTGGAGATATGTGGACATTCCGCACTTGCACTATACCATAATCGCTCTGGAGAACATACGAACAGAGGCGGTTCTCGGCTTTGTCGTCTTATACGAGAGATACCGGGATCTCCCTGTAGGGCAGATTATCGATATTGTGACTCCCCGAGAGGAAAACGCAACAGTCACCCGGACACTCCTGGCACAAGCGCTTAACCACTTTCATCAAAAAGGGATGGCCCTGGCTGCCTGTTGGATGTTTTCCCATAGTCATGTGTTTCCAGAACTGGTGGCACTGGGATTTCGCGCCCGGCCAGGCAAAGGTCGAGAGTTGATCTTCCGGAATGTCAACCCCCAGGAACCGGCCGTTTCCCCATCGTTTGCCACCAGGACGGAGCACTGGTACATTACCATGGGGGATGCAGATTTCTATTAGGGACGACTCCAACATTGTGTGGTGGAGAGCGGATAGGGTAAAGATTTATCAAAAAGCCTTGGGGAGTTATGAAGACAGGAACAGAGCGGAAAAGAGTACTCGTCATCGGCATTGATGGCGCGACACTCGATATCATTGAGGCCATGCAGGTCAAGGGAGAGTTACCTGTTCTCTCCCACATGATGAAGGAGGGGAGCAGTGGAATCCTGACCTCGGTTATCCCTCCCCTTTCCCCTCCTGCCTGGAGCACCTTTCTGACCGGCAAAAATCCGGGAAAGCATGGAATTTACCACTTCCTGCGCCATCCTTATGCCACAACCAATGCCTCGCGTTTCACCTTTTATAACCACCAGGCCCTTAAAGCTCCTTCTCTGCCTGAACTCTTAAGGAACTCTTCCCTCCGGGTAGGGCTGGTGAATGTCTGTCCCACTTATCCTCCTTTCCCACTCAACGGGTTTATGATCTCCGGTATGGATGCACCAAGCGAAACAGTCGAGTACACCTACCCCCCGGAGCTCAAAAGGGAGCTTGCAGCTCAAGGCATTGCCTACCAGATCGATTATAACCAGCAGGCGAAATTGAGAGATTTCTTTTTCGGTGGTGAGCAAAAGATATGCGAGGCTTACCTGGCTATCGAACGCAAACGGGCTGAAGCGGCCCATTACTTGATGACGACAAAACCCTGGGACCTTTTTATCGTCGTCTTTAACCTTCCTGATCGGATCCATCATCTGGCCTGGCAATACCAGACCCTCACCGATGGTTCTTCTCCCCCTGCCTCAGCTTTGGTTGAAGCGGTTCCTGATGCCTACCGGCTCATGGATGACCTGGTGGGTAAGCTCAAGGCGGAGCAGACAGAAGATACGTATGTCCTCGTTCTCTCGGATCACGGATACTGCTCAACCC
>RFHZ01000697.1 GCA_003696125.1 Nitrospinota bacterium | reverse complement strand
GAGCGCCTCCGCTGATTCCTCCCCCTCCGCATAGCCAAGCCAGATCTGGTCTACAGGGGCATCCCTGTGCCGGGTCAATGCGGGGGAGAGACCCGTATCCAGGCCGTGGCATAGGGAGAAAGCCGGAGCGTGCGGGGAACAGGCTTCATGGTCCTCCCTGTAATCAACTCCTTCCCCTGTCCCGCCTTTTGCAGGGAGGGGATGCGATCTATTGGAACCGTGACGGTGTGGGCGGTAACGTTGTGAAGAGCCACGATGGTCTCACTCTGATCCGGTGCGGTGCGTTCCAGGGCAAAGAGGGAATCTCCCAGGTCGAGGATACGCTGGACTCCTTCGGGATGGAAAGCAGGGTGCCGGGCGCGTAAACGGAGGAGGTGGAGGTAGGACCGGAACACGCGAGCTGTGATCGTCGAGGCATCCTGAAGCAGCGCCTCAAGGGAGTGGGCATCCCACCGTTTCCGGTTTATGGCCCGGGCATGACCGGTGCGCCTGACCGCTGCCTCGTCGTTGGGGGTGGCGGTCAGGCTGTGGAAATAGATAGCCGGAATACCCTGCAGGGCAAGCATCACCGCCTGCGAGCAGAGAAAGCGCGCGACCTGGCGGTCCATATCAGGATCCTCGGGATCGGAGAGGGCGTCGAAATAGGTGATGTTCAGCTCGTACGGGCTCTCACTCCCGTCCGTATCCCGTTTCATCGAGATGTACCCGCCACGCTGGCGAATCCCTTCTACCAGCCGGGAAAACTCCTCTTCCGGGATGAGACCGTGCAGCGGTCGTACCCCGATCCCATCATGCGAAGCGGTGAAGTTCAGCACCGTACACCCGGTGGGCAAGGAGGGGAGAGAGGCGGCCCAGCGGGTCAGGTAGCGGCTATTCCCGGTCTGCAACGCGTGCAGCAAGAGGGGGGGTAAGCTGAACTGGTAGACCAGATGCGCCTCGTCTCCGTTACCGAAGTAGCTGATGTTCTCCGCATGCGGGACATTGGTTTCGGTCAGCAGGAGCACGTGGGGAGCGACCAGGGTGAGGAAGTCGCGCAGGAGTTTGACTATCTCATGCGTCTCTGGCAGGTGGATACAGGGGGTACCGATCTTCTTCCAGAGGTAGGCGATCGCATCCAGGCGAATGATGCGGGCACCCATGGAAATGTAGAGCAGGAGGATATCGAGAAACTCGAAGAGAACATCCGGATTGGCAAAGTTGAGAGCGATCTGGTCTGTGCTAAACGTGGTCCACAGGTACCGACTTCCTTCCTGCGTCTGTACCGGTGTCAGGAGCGGTGTGCTGCGGGGACGCACGACCTGGGAGAGGTCGGTCTGAGGATCGACGGTAATGAAGTAGTCCCGGGCCGGGGCGATCCCCTCCACGTAGTCCCTGAACCACTCGCTCTGTCGCGAGACATGGTTTAAAACCAGGTCGACCATGAG
>RFHZ01000070.1 GCA_003696125.1 Nitrospinota bacterium | reverse complement strand
GGGGGAGTCTGGTCTGCACTGAGACGAGGGGGGAGGGGGGTGAAGTTGATTATCCCCTGTAAAGCCGAAAGAAAGCCATGCAGTGCGGCACGGACCTCCTCTTCCCTGGCTGGTGGAAGAGGGTCCTCTTCCTGACCAGGCACCATGACTCCCTCTGGGGAGGGGGGAAGGAGGGTGGGTGGTTCATCCCCCAGCAAGGTGTACAACGCCTGAAGGAGCTGGAGAAAGGAGGATTCCACCTGGAGAGATCCCCCTCTTCCTCCTGGATTGTTCGTCAGGGGGTTTTCTCCCGTGATAGACAGGATCTGGGTCATCGCTTTTCCTCTTTTTGGGCTACGCTCTGGGATTGGGCGAGCAGGCGCTCGCTGATCCTGGCCGCCACCTCTGGTTTGACCATTTCCAGGATCTGGCTCACCTTCTTTTCTCTCATCCGGTACAGGAGCCTTACCGCCGTTTCCTCCTGGAGCTGCTCGATCAACGAGGCCGCTTCTTCTGGTTTCATGCCTTCGTAGACTTTCACCAGGTGTTCAAAGCGCTTTTCTTCAAACGCCTTTTTCTCCTGGAGCAACTCCTCCATCTCCTTGCGGAGCAGGGAAAGAGTTGCCAGTCGCTCTTCCAGTTGCTGCTGCAGGAGTCGCAAGGCGTTTTCCTTCTCTTCCAGCTCCTTCTCCCGCCTGTCCAGGGCCGCTTTACGTTCCTGGAGCGATTTGAGCAGGGGGATATCGGTGGTGGTGAGGGTCAGGATATCGACGCTCTGGGCAGGCTCCTGCTCTTCTCCTCCTGTTTCCGCAGAGGGAGGATTCTGCTCGGCCAGTGCACTCTCTACCATCCCGCTCTTCCCGGAGGCGAAATGGAAGGGGAGGAGATCTGTCCCTTTGAGCACTCCGAGGAGAGTCAGGACCATGACGAGAAACAGGAGCCCCGCGATCAGAGGCTGGGAGTATTTCCCAGACCAGAAAAGTTGGCGTGAGCGCTGTTGGAGCCTTGTCGTCTTGCTATTTCTCCTCATCATCATATCCTTTCATCACGGCCAGCTCATCGAGGAACTGTTGTTCCCAACGAGCGAGTTGTTGTTGGTACCGTCTCCAGTCTTTCTCCCGTACCTTCTCCAGGATCTGTTTCTCTTGTTGGGCCTTCAGGAGATCTGCTCTCTTGCGCATCGTGGCTGCTTTGCGCTCTGCCACCACGGCTTCCTGGAGGGCAACCAGGTGTTCCAGGTGCTGGCGGTAACGGGAGAGGGTTTGTAGCTCTTCGCTGAGCACCCCGGTCTCTTCTGTCCCGGAGAGACGATGATCCAGCCGCTGGTATTCATGTTTCAGTTGGTGCAGCCGGTGCTCTGCTTCCCGCAGCGCTCGCTGCAGCTCATGGAATTCCTGTTTCAACCACTCCTCGCGTCGTTGTCGGTACTCGAGTACCCGTTCCAGCCGAAACCGGTACACCGCCTCACCCCCTTTCCGGTATCGAGTGAGAGGTACACGTCTGCCTGTTACGTCTCGGAGCCCCTTCTAGGCTAGGCAAAAAGGGCGTGTAGCTGTTCCACACTCTGTTGAAAGGTGACTTTCTCATCAATCCCCTGCCGCAGATAAGCCTGTACTTTCTCGATCATACGCAGTGCGTAGTCGATACGGGGATTGCTCCCCTTCACGTACGCTCCGATATTGATCAGATCCTCTGCCTCCTGGTAGATAGCCAGGATTTCCCGGAGCTCTCCGGCGTGCTTTTGGTGTTCAGGATCAACGATATCCATCATCACCCGGCTCAGGCTATGGGAGATCTGGATGGCCGGGTAGTGGTTCTTGGCTGCCAGGTCTCTGGAGAGGAAGATGTGGCCATCGACGATGGCCCGTACCGCATCCCCGATCGGATCGTTCAGGTCATCGTTTTCGATGAGCACGGTGTAGAGCCCGGTGATACTCCCCCGGTCATAGGCATTACCGGCCCGCTCGAGGAGCTTGGGGAGGAGGGCAAAGACCGAAGGCGTATACCCTTTGGTCGTGGGCGGCTCTCCGATGGCCAGCCCCACCTCACGCTGGGCCATGGCAAAACGGGTGAGAGAATCCATGAGGAGCAGCACATCCTTTCCCTGGTCCCGGAAGTATTCCGCAATAGCCGTTGCCACATAGGCTCCCCGCATCCGGATCAGGGGGGATTGGTCAGAGGTGGCCACCACCACCACCGATTTTTGCAGGCCTTCCTGTCCCAGGTCTCGCTCGATAAACTCCCGCACTTCGCGTCCCCGTTCACCGATGAGGGCGATGACATTGACGTCGGCCTGGGTATGGCGGGCGATCATCCCCAGCAACACACTCTTGCCCACACCGGAGCCGGCAAAGATGCCCATCCGTTGACCCTTGCCGCAGGTGAGAAGCCCGTTGATGGCCCGGATCCCGACATCGAGGGGAACCGTGATCCGGTTCTTGCGCAGGGGATTGAGGGGCTGGGCGTACAGCGGGTATTCGCTGACCCCTCGAAGAGGTCCCTGCCCATCGATCGGGTGTCCCAGCCCATCCAGCACTCGTCCCTGCAAGGCCGGGGTCACCTTTACCGTTGCCCTCTCCCCCCGGTTGATGATCAGGCTGCCCGGGTGGACACCGTGCATGTCTCCTAAGGGCATTAAGAGGATATGTTGGCCCTTAAAGCCGACCACCTCTGCCTTGATCGGTGTCGAGGTGGAACGGGGATAGATGTCGCACATCTCCCCGATAGAGGCGGCAGGCCCCTTTCCTTCGATCACCAGGCCGATGACGTCGCTCACCGTCCCCTGGGCCTTCATCGGCTCGATAGACTCGAGCAGGGGAAGGTAGCGGGCCAGGCGGGGGGAGAGCGGCTGGTTCATGACCCATCCTCCTCGCTCAAGAGACGGCGTTGTTCCTGGAAGCGCTGTTCCAGTTCCTCCATCTGTGGCCAGATGCGGGCATCGATTTCGCCAAACGT
>RFHZ01000696.1 GCA_003696125.1 Nitrospinota bacterium | reverse complement strand
GCATTCTCGGTGCCGATCTGTAACGCCTCCTTCAGGCCGGCAACGATCTCCGGTGTGCTCAGCCCTTTCTGCTGGCCGATGCCCAATCCCTTCAGGATCTGACCAAATTGGGCAGAAGCAGGTGTAATGGTAAGGCATATAACGATTCCGATGATCCAGAGACGTTTCACTGCTGATCCTTCCTTTCCTGGCAAGCGTAAAGTCTCTCCCCCCGGCCGTTCCCTTTTTCCTGCGAAACCGGGCAAGTCCACAAGGGAGAGGATTATGATGGATGAGACGTGCTTCACCTCCTTTCTCCTGTCCCCTATAACACCAGGAGCCGTTCCCTTAATCCCGCTCCCGGATCAGGGGCATGGTGGAACAATGGATCCCTCCCCCGTTACACTGGCATTCCGAGTAGTCGAGGGGAATCACCTCAACTCCTGCCTTGGCCAGGCGTTCGGCCGTGGCATCCCCGTTATTGATGGCCAGAAGGACTTTCCCCGGCCGCACCGCCAGGCAGTTGATCACGCGGGGATTATCCGCATGGTGGACCTCCACCGTGTGGATCTTGCGCTCGGCCAGCAGGTCCAGGAACCAGTAGGGGAGGCGGGTGATGTTGACCAGGGCCAGATCGTGGGCCACCATGACAAAGGCCCCGTCCAGATGGAGGCTATGGCCGGTAAGGGGTACCCGGACCAGCCGCACCCCCTGTACCGCCAGCACCTCCTCGATCTGGCGCGCCGCTTCCTCGTTCTGCCGGTAGGAGAGCCCGATGGCCGCGGTCTCTTCATCGATGAAGGCAAAGCTCCCCCCTTCGAACAGGCCGCTTCCGTGGATGGTACGCAGGATCGGCATGCCCAGCTCCACCAGCTTCCGGGTCACGAACGCCTCTTCCCCTCTCCGGCCGGTTCCCGGTTCTGCCCCCACCGGTCCCATCCGGCCGATGATGGCTCCTCCCCGGATGGCCACCCCGGTATCCCGGGTGAACATGGCATTCGGGTTGCGTGGTGATCCGTCCACATAGACCACCTCCACCCCTTCTGCCCGCAGGGCAGCGACCATGGCATCGTGCTCCTCCTGCATCTTGGCCAGGTTGGGAGCGGTCTTCCCCCGCCAGTACCACTGCTCCCGGTCATCGATGAGGGCCTCGATCTCCGGATCGTACTTATCGGCGGTCATCACCTTGATCTCGTCACCGGGCCGGTGCACCAGCACCATCTTCAGGGTACCCACATCGTTATACACTCCCCAGCGCCGTCCCCAGACCCGCTTCTGCATCTCCTCATCCTCGAACACAGGGGTAGGACGAGGAGGGATGCGCTTCAACACTTCATGGTAGTATTGCGGCGTGTGCATGAGACTCATCAGTCGATCCTTTCTCTACAAGAATGTCCCATCCAAGGAAAACCTTTCTCCCTGAAACGAGGGGAAAAACAGCTCCGGAAGATGCTCCTCTTTATACCCTGTTTCCACTAAACAATGCAAGCCTTTTTTGGCAGGAAGCGCTCTCCCTCATCAGTTCAGGCCTGGCACCACGGAGACCCAAAGGGCATAAAGGCACAAAAGGCAAAGGCACACAGGCACAAAAGTCTGTAGGGGCGCAGCGCGCTGCGCCTCTACGCGCTACACGGAACACTTGACTATAATAAACCAGGCACAAAGGGGTTACCCAGTCCTCAGTCCTCATTACTCGTTACTCG
>RFHZ01000695.1 GCA_003696125.1 Nitrospinota bacterium | reverse complement strand
GTGCTGCAGCACCTTTTCACGGAGTATTTCCGGGAAAAGGGCTCCACACCGGGCATTGATGTTCATCCCATCCGGGGAGATGTGATAGGGGAAGACCTCTGCCCCCAGGCGTTGCAACAGGCGTGGTATCAGGCGGAAAGCCGCCCCGTTGGCGCAGTCGACCACGATACGCATCCCCTGAAGGGTGAGAGAAGGGGAGAGGGAGCGGCAGACGAAATCGAGGTAGCGGTCTTCCCCTTCCCCTACCGTACAGATCTGTCCGATCCCCTCACCCAGGGGACGTTTGGGGACCGGTTCTCCTTCCAGAAAGCGTTCCAGCTCCTCCTCCACCCTGTCAGAGAGCTTGAAGCCGTCGGGACCAAAGAACTTGATCCCGTTATCGGCAAAAGGGTTGTGCGAGGCAGAGATGACCACGCCGGCCACGCCACACAGGGCCCGGGTCAGATAGGCGACGGCAGGGGTGGGCATCACCCCGACGTCCAGGACATCGACACCGGCGGAGCAGAGACCGGCAGAGAGGGCGGCCGCCAGCATCCCGCCGGAGAGGCGGGTATCACGTCCCAGCACTACCGAGGCCTTGGCCTGTCCCTGCGTAAAGAGATAGGCGGCGGCACGTCCCAGGGTAAAGGCCAGCTCTGGCGTCAACGGCTCCTGATTCGCTACTCCCCGGATCCCATCGGTGCCAAAGTATTTACCCATGCTCTTGCTCCTCTGACGGGACACCCCCTTCCGGGGCATCTACCGTCGCCAGTCCCCGGTTCAGGATGGCATCGATTTCGGCCCCATCGATGACTTCACGTTCTAACAGGGCTTCAGCCAGGGCGTAGAGATGATCGATATTCTTCTCCAAAAGGCTCTTGGCCCGTTCAAAGCTCTCCGTCACAAAGCGATGAATCTCTTCATCGATCACTTCGGCCGTCTCTTCGCTATAGTCTTTGTGCTGAGCGATTTCTCGTCCCAGGAAGATCTGCTCCTCCCGCTTCCCAAAGGCCAGGGGACCGAGACGTTCGCTCATGCCCCATTCGCAGACCATCTTGCGGGCCAGCTCTGTTGCCCGTTCGATATCGTTTCCCGCCCCCGTGGTCATCTGTTTCAGGACGATCTCTTCGGCGGCCCGCCCTCCCATCAGGATGGTGAGGTTATTCAACAGGTACTCCTTGGGATAGGTATGGCGTTCATCGATCGGGAGTTGCTGCGTAATTCCCAGGGCGCGCCCCCGCGGGATGATGGTGACCTTATGGATGGGGTCGGTACCGGGGAGGAGCTTGGCGATCAGGGCATGACCGGCTTCATGGAAGGCGGTGGTCCGCTTCTCCTCCTCGCTGATGATCATGCTCCGCCGCTCGCTCCCCATCATCACCTTGTCTTTGGCATTCTCGAAGTCGGCCATTTCCACCACGTTTTTCCCCTGGCGGGCCGCATAGAGGGCCGCTTCATTGACCAGGTTGGCCAGGTCGGCTCCGGAAAAGCCCGGCGTGCCACGAGCCAGGGTGCGGATATCGACATCCCTCCCCAGGGGGACATTCCGGACGTGCACCTTCAGGATCTCTTCCCGGCCCCGGATGTCGGGACGGGGCACCACGACCTGCCGGTCGAAGCGACCAGGCCGCAAGAGGGCCGGGTCGAGGACATC
>RFHZ01000694.1 GCA_003696125.1 Nitrospinota bacterium | reverse complement strand
GTACACGGTCGGGTTTGAGCAACTGAGAGAACGGGTGCAGGAGTATCCACCGGAGCGGGTGGCGGAGATTACCGGGGTCCCTGCCGAGCAGATTGTGCGTCTGGCCCGCCGGTACGCAGAGGCTCACACCTCCTCTATCCGGCTCGGCACCGGCCTTTCCCGGCATCAGAACGGGGGAATGGCCATCCGGACCATCACCTGCCTGCCCGGTCTGACCGGGGCCTGGCAGCGGCGGGGGGGAGGGATCATGCGCGTGACCAATGGGGCGTACCGGCTCAACACGGCAGCCCTGGAGCGCCGGGATCTGGCCCCGTCCCAGACCCGTCGCATCAACATGCTGCACCTGCCCCATGCCCTGCTCCATCTGGATGATCCCCCCATCAAGGCCCTGTTTGTCTTCCACAGCAACCCGGCAGCGATCAACCCGCACCAGGAGAAGCTCCGGCAGGGACTCTTGCGGGAGGATCTCTTCACCGTGGTGCACGAGCAGGTGTTTACCGATACCACCGATTACGCCGATATCCTCCTGCCGGCCACCACCTTCCTGGAGCATACCGATCTCTACCGGGGCTATGGACACTACTTCCTGCAGATGGCGCATCCGGTGATCCCCCCGCTGGGGGAGAGCAAGCCGGATTACGAGCTCTTTGCCCTGCTCGGCCGGCGGATGGGGTTTACCGAATCCTGTTTTCACGAGACGCCAGAGGAGAGCATACGCGCCCTTCTGGCCACCGATCACCCCTTCTTCAAGGGGATCGACTATGCCACCCTGGCCAGCGGCCGGCCGATCCGGCTCCGTCTCCCCGATCCCTTCCTCCCTTATCAGGACGGCTTTCCCACCCCTTCTGGCCGGATCGAGTTCTACAGCGAGACCCTGGCCAGACAGGGACTGGATCCCCTGCCCCACTATACCCCGCTGGCTGAGGGACCGGAGAACCGGGAGCTGGCGACCCGGTACCCGCTGCAGCTCATCGTGCCGCCGGCACACCATTTCCTCAACTCCAATTTCGGGGAGGTGAAGAAGATGCAGCAGCGAGAAGGAGCACCCCAGCTCCTGATCCATCCCCAGGATGCCGCCGCGCGTGGCATAAGAGATGGGGACCTGGTGCGGATCTTTAACCAGCGAGGGGAGACCAGGCGGTGGGCACGGATCAGTGAGGATACCCGGCAAGGGGTGGTGGTGGCCGAAGGGATCTGGTGGAATAAGTACACGCCCGGGGGACGGGGCATCAACCAGCTCACCTCGGATGAGACCGCCGATCTGGGCGGTGGATCGGTCTTTCACAGCAACCTGGTCGAGGTGGAGTTGACCCCAGGAGGAAGGTAGTTTATAATAGATAATGATACGGTATTGGTGTAGAGAAAATTACCTGAGGGTAAAGAATGGGGTGAAGCTGGTCGGTGTTTTCTGCTCCTGTCTGACCTTTCTGTGCGGCTAAGGCGTTGGTTTGCTCCTCACCGTGATGCTTCTCCTCCCTTCTGTGAGGATTCACCCTGTTCAGAGGATTTTCGCATAACAGGCATATGCTTCCTCTAATCCTCTTCCTCTCTATAGGGCTGCACGATGTCGTAAAGATCTTTCCTTCCCAATCTTTACCATTTAAACCGTTTCAGGTTGTTTGTCACCCTGGTGATAATCTTTTCCCCAGGCGTAACGTTCTTCTCTGCCTGAACCTGGGGAAAAGTTCCTGGGAAGGCGATGGAGAAAAGACGAGAGGAGGGGGACGGAGGGGAGCCGGTTTAGGGAACCTGTCAGGCAAGGAAAAGGGGAGGGATTATGGCGGTCGAGCACTATACGATCTTGCTGGTCGAGGATGATCCGAATGATGTGTTATTGATCCAGCGGGCTTTTCAGCGGGCGAGAATCCTCAACCCGCTGCAGGTGGTGCGCAATGGGGATGAGGCGGTGGCCTATCTGGGTGGACAGGAGCCGTACGCCGATCGCGGGCGTTATCCCCTCCCCATCCTGATGTTGCTCGATCTCAAGCTGCCCCGGGGCTCGGGCCTGGAGGTACTGGAATGGCTGCAACAACAGCCGGGATTACGGCGGCTCCCGGTGGTGGTACTCACCTCGTCCAGTGAGAGCATCGATGTCAATCGCGCCTATGATCTCGGGGCCAACTCCTATCTGGTCAAGCCGGTGCGCTTCGAGGATCTGCTGCAGATGGTCCGCTCTCTCCATTTCTACTGGTTGATACTGAACACGCCGCCGGAGATTACGGGGTAGATAGAGGTGTAGAGGCACCAGATATCTGGTAGGGGCGCGGCGCGCTGCGTCCTACTCAGTCCTCATCACTCATTACTCATTACTCGTTACTCATCACTCATTACTCATCACTCATTACTCATTACTCATTACTTGATACAGGGACAGACAGCATGGCACCCTTACACCTCCTGCTGATCGACGATGATCCGGATGATCGGCTGCTGGTCATGCGGGCATTGCACCAGGAGTTCTCTGACCTGCGGGTTACCCAGATCAGTGATGGAGATGCCTTTCAGCAGGCGCTGGTGGCGCAGAACTTTGATCTGGTCATTACCGATTACCGGTTGCGCTGGGGGGATGGGCTGCAGGTGCTGGAGGCGGTTAAAGCGCGGTGGCCGGATTGCCCGGTGATCATGTTTACCGGTACCGGTAGCGAAGAGATTGCCGTTGCCGCCATGAAGGCGGGACTGGACGACTATATCCTGAAGTCGCCCCAGCATTTTGTGCGTCTCCCGGCTGCGGTGCAGTCGGCACTGGAGCGGGCGGCCCTCAGCCGTCGCACCCGTGCCCTGGAGAACCGTTACCAGCAGCTCTTCGCCAACCTTCCTGTCGGGATCTATCGCACGACCGTCGAGGGAGAGGTCCTCGAGGCGAATCCGGCCGGTCTGCGTATCATGGGATTCTCCTCCTTCCAGGAGGCCCGGCAGTCTTCTGTCCCTGCGCTCTACCTCGATCCGCATGACCGGGAGCGGTTTCTCCAGCAATTACAGGAACAGGGACGGGTGGCCGACTGGCGAGTCCGGTTGCGTCGTCCAGATGGCACCACCTTCTGGGCAGAGCTGCATGCCACCCTGATCCGTGATGCCGAGGGGAAGCCACGTTTTATCGATGGGATCTTGGAGGATGTGACCCGGCTGGTGGAGGTGGAAGAGGCACTGCACCGCTCCCGGCAGGAATATGAGGCCCTGGTAAACTCTATCGATGGTATCGTCTGGGAGATGGATGCCCGGACCTGGCAATTCTCCTTTGTGAGCAGGCAGGCGGAACGGATCCTCGGCTATCCTGTCGCTCAATGGATCAACGAACCCGATTTCTGGCCCAGGCATGTTCATCCCGAGGATCGGGAAAGGACGATCTCTTCTTGCCGGCAGGCCACGCAGGCAAAAGAGGATCATGTGCTTGAATACCGGATGCTGGCCGCCGATGGGAGAGAGGTGTGGATACGGGATCTGGTTACGGTGGTGGTGGAGAACGATCAGCCGGTCAAGTTACGAGGCATCATGGTGGATATCACCGAGCAGAAGCGAGTAGAGGAGGAGCGAGCCTATCTGGAAGCGCAGCTCTTTCAGGCGCAGAAGATGGAAGCGGTGGGCCGGCTGGCGGGTGGGATTGCCCATGACTTTAACAATCTGCTGACCGTGATTTCCGGGTACAGCGAGCTCCTCCTGGAGCACATCGGTGCCCATGAGCAGTGGTACAGGGAGATCCTGGAGATCCGGAAGGCTGCAGAGCGGGCGGCAACGCTTACCCGTCATCTCTTGACCTTTAGCCGTCATCAGATCGTGGAGCCCAGGGTCCTCGATCTGAACGTGTTGATCGCCAACCTCCAGGAGATGTTACGCCGGCTCATCAGCGAAAATATCGACCTGCGTCTCCATCTGGCCCCGGGGTTAGGACAGATAAAGGCCGATCCGAGCCAGATGGAGCAGTTGGTGGTGAACCTGGTACTCAATGCCCGTGATGCCATGCCGGACGGTGGGAGGATCTCCATCGAGACGGCCAATGTGGAGCTGGACGAGGCGTACGCTCGTCGTCATGCCCGGGTGACGCCCGGTCCCTATATCCTGCTGCAGGTCAGCGATACCGGATGTGGGATGGATGCAGAGACCCTCTCCCACATCTTTGAGCCCTTTTTCACCACCAAAGAGGTGGGGCAGGGGACAGGGTTGGGACTGGCCATTGTGTACGGGATTGTGGAGCAGGGTAAGGGACATATCGCCGTGGAGAGCCAGCCTGGTGAGGGAACCGTTTTCCGGGTTTACTGGCCCCGTGTGACAGGGGT
>RFHZ01000693.1 GCA_003696125.1 Nitrospinota bacterium | reverse complement strand
TCTTTACAGAGGCAGGGGCGACCCAGAAGAGCTGTGCCATCGGATCGGTGAAGTCGATGATCGGCCATACCAAGTGTACGGCCGGGGTGGCCGGTTTGATAAAAGCTGCCCTAGCCCTCTACCACAAGGTGTTACCCCCGACCATAGGGATAAAGAGACCGAACCCGATTTTGGCCGAGAGTCCCTTCTACGTGAATACAGAGCCGCGGCCCTGGCTCCAGGGGGCAGTCGACCATCCCCGACGTGCCGGGGTCAGCGCCTTTGGCTTTGGAGGAACCAACTTTCACGCCGTGCTGGAAGAATATAGGGGGAACTTCCTGGAGGACACGTATCAAGCCGCTTCCCAACACTGGTCAAGCGAGCTCTTCCTCTGGAAAGGGGAATCGAGGCAGGCCCTGCTCGAGGCGATTGCACCGCTGGCCAACGCTTTAACCCAGGGGGCTAAACCGGCCTTATCAGATCTCGCCTACACGGTATGGGAGCAGGCCAGGGAAAAAGAAGGTCTTACCTTGGCCATCGTGGCCACCTCGCTGGAGGATCTGGGGCAAAAGCTCTCCTGGGTCCGAGAAGCCCTGTCCCAGCCGGAAAATCGACATATCCAGAATCCCAAGGGGATCTATTTTAGCGAAGCCCCTCTGGCACGTGCGGGAAAGATCGCCTTCCTCTTCCCCGGTCAGGGATCGCAATACCCGGATATGCTTCGCGACCTGGCCCTGCAGTTCGCCGAAGTACGGGAACGCTTTGAACAGGCTGACCGGGTCTTGAGCGATCGATTTCCCCAACCCTTAAGCTACTATATCTTCCCTCCTCCCCGCTTCTCGCGTGAAGAAGAACAACGCTCTCGCCAGGCCCTCACCCAGACAAATGTGGCCCAGCCGGCCCTGGGTGCAGCGGATATGGGTGCCTTCGCCCTCCTGCAAAGCCTGGGGATCGCACCGGACATGGTCGCCGGCCACAGCTATGGCGAATACGTGGCCCTGTGTGCGGCAAGGGTCTTTAGCGAAGAGGTCCTGTACCTCCTGTCTGAAGCGAGGGGACGGTTCATCATCGAAGCGGGTAAAGAGGAGCTCGGCACCATGGCGGCCGTAGAGGGGGAGGCAGAAAAGATCGCCGAAGCGTTACCCTCCCTGGAGGGGGTCTGGATTGCCAACCTGAATTCTCCCAAACAGACGATCATTTCAGGTACACAGCATGGCATAGAAGAAGCGATCCGGCTGCTCCAGTCCCAGGGATTCCGTACCCGACCGGTACCGGTCTCCTGTGCCTTCCACTCCCCCCTGGTTGCTCCGGCTCGAGACCGCCTGGCCGGATTCCTCAAAACCTTTTCCTTCTCTTCACCGCATATAGCGGTCTTTTCTAACACCACGGCCTCTCCCTATCCCACCGATCCCCAGGAGATGATCACCCTGTTAAGCGATCACCTGGTCCGTCCGGTACAATTCGCCGCAGAGATCGAAGCGATGTACCAGGCTGGAGCACGTGTCTTCATCGAAGTCGGTCCACGCAACGTCCTCACCAGTTTAACGCAACAGATTCTGGGGGAAAGAGCATATGTGGCCATCTCCCTAGACCAGCCTGGCCGGTCCGGCCTTCTCCAACTCCACCACGCGCTGGGACAACTGGCAGGACACGGTGTACCGGTCCGGCTCGATCGTCTCTACCAGGGGAGAGAAGTGCGGCAGCTCAACCTTGCCACGCTGGTGAAGGAGACCCGAGAAACACCCCTCTCACCGAGAACATGGCTGATCGATGGAGGGCGTGCCTGGCCCGTACAGGAACCTCCTAAGGTACACCCTCCGCTCAAACTCTCGACCAATCCGTCTCCACCTCCCAGAACAGAAGAGCGTGTTCCTCCTGCCTCGACTCCCCGAGGAGAACCTGTCGCTCCGCCTCCCCCCCAGCCTGCTTCTACTCCCCATCTACCGGTTTCAGACGAATCGGTAAGCCAGGTGATGCTCCAGTTCCAGCAGTTGATGAATCGCTTTCTGGAAACACAGCAGCAGGTCATGCTCGCCTATTTACAGGGATCGCCAGGCGAAATGCCTCTCCCCTCTCCTCTCTCTGAACCGTCCCAGGTCTCTGAAGCTTCTCTGTCCTCTCCGCCTTTGGTGCAACCAGAGAGCGTTGACACCAGGCCGGAGTCTCCTGCTCCCCCGGCTCCCCAGGGGAAGGGTTCTGCCCCGCGAGAATCGACTCCAGGGCCAGAAGAGGCGGCCACCTGGGATGCGGAGCGGTTGACGGCCGAACTCTTGCAGATCGTCAGCGAGCGTACCGGGTACCCGCCCGAGATGCTCGACCTCGATCTGGACATGGA
>RFHZ01000692.1 GCA_003696125.1 Nitrospinota bacterium | reverse complement strand
GTACCAAAGGGATCGCGGTTCACCCCGACAATCCCGGTGATCGCTCCCCCATAAGGGTCGAGGGCAGAGGGAGTGTTGTGGGTTTCCACCTTCATCACCAGGTTCCACCGGTCGTTGAAGCGGATGACACCGGCATTGTCGTGGAAGACCGAGACGAGCCAGTCGACACGCTGCCCGATCTCTTCTGTGGCCCGGACGATGTAGGTGTGGAAGAGGCTGTCGATCTCCTGTACCCTGCCTTGCGCGTCTTCGTAGGTGATCAGGCTCTGGAAGATCTTATGTTTGCAGTGCTCAGACCAGGTTTGGGCCAGGGCTTCCATTTCCACGTCGGTCGGACGTTTCCCCAACCCGACCTCTGCTCGTTCCTGTTGCCGTACCGGATCGGCGTAATAGTCTCGAATGGCCAGCATCTCCTCCAGACTCAAAGCCCAGAGTCGCTCTTCACTCAGGCGGAGCAGGGCCTCTGGGGGGAGGTCGAGTTCATACTCCTGCACGGTGATGGTGGCAGGAACAGAGACCTTGGGCAGGGGGAGAGGCTGCCATTTCCCGCTCTTCCCCTCCTCAAGGCTGCAAAAGGTCCAGCGGTGAATCAGGCTGTTGGCCAGGAGGTCACGGGCGATGCGTTCCACCGCAGCAGAGGAGAGAGGACCGTACAGGAAGTACCGGGTGGAGGTATAGACCGCTTCTCCCGGTTCGAGCTGGCGTCGGAGCACCTCCTCGATGCCCAGCCGCGCCGTCTTGCCGACCGTATCGGTGACTCCGGGACGATAGCCGATCTCCAGGATCCAGAGATCGGTATCGTGCCGGGGAAGCAGGTCATGGACGAAGGCCTTCCCATCCAGCTCCTGCAGGGAGGAGACCTGTACGATCGGGTCGGTAAAGAGCTCGTGTTGAACCCTTTCTGCCTCTTCCCGGCTCAGCCTGGCATCGATGGTATAGACCTGGGCCGTGCGCACCTCGTGTACCGGAAGCCCCAGGTCTTCGACGATACTCTGTCGTGTGGCTTCACCGAGTGCGTCACGGTATTCCGGGCGAAAAGTAACCACAACTCTCCAGGGCATTGTCCCTTTCCTTACTTAAAGGAGGCAGCCCTGCCACGCCTTAGAAGAAGAGGCGTTCACAGGGATATTCCCGGGGGAGGAAAGTGATGACAGAGCTCTCTCACCTCGTTTTTGATCCGCTGGATGCGCTCCTCATCCCCGATGTTCTGGACCACTTCGTTGATCCAGCGGGCGATGAGGCGCATCTCTTCCTCCTTCATCCCGCGCGAGGTGACCGAGGGGGTTCCGAGGCGGATACCACTCGGGTCGAACGGTTTGCGGGGATCAAAGGGGACGGTGTTGTAGTTGACCACGATCCCGGCCCGGTCCAGCGCTTTTGCCGTCTGCTTACCGGTCACCCCTTTGCTGGTCATATCGATCAGGATCAGGTGATTATCTGTCCCGCCTGTGATCAGGGAAAAGCCGTATTCAAGCAGGGCTTCTGCCAGCACCTTGGCGTTGCGTACAATCTGCTTCCCGTATTCGATGAAGTCCGGGCTACTCGCCTCTTTTAAGGCCACGGCGATGGCGGCGGTGGTGTGGTTGTGGGGCCCTCCCTGCAAGGCGGGAAAGACGGCCCGGTCGATGGCATTGGCATGGGAAGCCTTGCAGAGGATCATGGCTCCCCGCGGTCCCCGCAGGGTCTTATGGGTGGTGGTGGTGACCGCATCGGCGTAAGGGATGGGACTCTGGTGCACGCCGGCCACTACCAGTCCGGCGATGTGGGCGATATCGGCTAAGAAGTAGGCACCAACCTCCTGGGCAATCTCTCCAAACGCTTTGAAGTCAAACTCCCGCGGGTACGCTGTGGCCCCGGACACGATGAGCTTGGGGCGCTCCCGCTTGGCCATCTCCCGGATCTGGTCGTAGTCGAGTCGCCCGGTCTCCTTGGAGACCGTGTATTGGACCGACTGGTAAAAGCGACCGGAAAAGCTCACCTTCCACCCGTGGGTCAGGTGGCCTCCATGGGGGAGGCTCATCCCCATGATCTTGTCTCCCGGTTCGAGCAGGGCGTAATAGACAGCCATGTTGGCTGGAGAACCGGAATAGGGTTGTACATTGGCATGTTCAGCCTTAAAGAGGTTTTTGGCACGCTCGCGGGCGATGTTTTCGATCTGATCGATGTACTGCTGGCCTTCGTAGTAGCGCTTTCCTGGATACCCCTCGGAGTACTTGTTGGTGAGTACCGAGCCGGTCGCCTCCATGACCGCAGCCGAGGTATAGTTCTCCGAAGGGATCAGCCGGATACTCTCGTACTGCCGTCTCTCCTCTGCCTTGATGAGCTGATAGATTTCCGGATCGATTTTTTCCAGCCAACGCATAGCGTTTCTCCTTTTCTGTGCCCGTTCATAGGCGTAACACAAGCCGTTCTAATGCCTCGGCTACCCCTTCGGCATCGTGCGAGGCGGTCACATACCTGGCCACCGCCTTCACGGCCGGGATAGCATTGCCCATGGCGATACCCAATCCAGCATGCTGGACCATCTCCAGATCGTTGATCTCATCGCCGATAGCGACAATTTCAGAGGGGAAGATACCGCACTTCCGGGCCAGTGCGGCCAGGGCGTGCCACTTGGAGGCTCCTGGATTCATGATCTCGAGGAAACAGGCGCCATCGAGTAGACTCCTGATGATCTGGACATGAACGGTTCCGTTAAGCGTTGTCTGCAGGCGTTTATGGATCGGCTCTAACACCTCCCGCTGGTCCAGGAGGCCGATATGGATGATCTTTCCCGGATAAGAGAGGTGGAGGTCGTCTCGCACCTGGTAGTATGCCTTATTTTGCTGGACATAGTGGAGATAGTAAGCGTTTCCTTCCCGGTCATTCTCCAGATAAAAATCGATCCCTTCCTCATAGCGATCGGTATAGAGGATAGGGAGATATCCCGCCTCTCGCAGCAGAGAGATGACTTGCAGGTAGCCCTGTGGCGAGAGATAGTTCTGGTATAGCGTTCTCTCTGTGGCCGGATCTTTCACCAAAAGCCCGTTGTGGAGAACAAGGGGAGTGGTAAGTCCCAAGGCCTCCATGACCTGCCGTGCCGTCCGGTAGCGTCTCCCGGTACAGAGAATCACCCTGTACCCCTGCGCTATGGCCTGGTGCAAGGCGCGTCTGGTGCGGGCTCCCACTTCGCCATGGCGGTTGAGCAGTGTACCATCGATATCTAAAGCAATGAGTTTGTAGCGCATAACACGATTATTGTACCCACACCGCCTCTAAAGGTCAACCATTTGTTTCTCTCCGGTCGCTTTTCCGTTCCTCAGGAGCAGCGGCCCCTGTCCCCACCGTCTCTGCTTTCTGGTGGACAGGGGAGGACGGATATGGTATAAGCAGCAGTAGTTGTTGTTTTGTCTCTTCTCCTGTCCCGGATACTACCAGGTCGAAAGGAAAGGGAGGATGGCCATGACCTTTACCGAGCATCTGTTTCAAAGCATTCAGGGGATCTATCAGCGTATCCTGGCCCATCCTTTTTTGCGGGGATTGACCGATGGGTCGCTCTCCGAAGAGGCCTTCCGTTTCTATGTGATTCAGGATGCGCTCTACTTGAGGGATTTTGCTCGAGGACTTGCCCTGCTGGCCGCCAAGTCTCCTGAGGATGCCTGGGTGGTGATGTTTGCCGAGCATGCCAAGACGGCTATTGAGGTAGAGCGGGCTTTACACGAGAGCTTCTTCCAGGCCTGGCGGCTCACCCCGCAGGAGGTGTATGCAACGCCTCCGGCCCTGAACAACCTGCTGTATACGTCGTATCTCCTGCGGGTGGCGTATGAGCGGCCTTATTATGAAGGGCTGGGGGCGTTTCTCCCCTGTTACTGGATCTACTGGGAGGTGGGGAAGGCTTTAGAGAGGGAGGGATCACCGCACGAGCTTTACCGACGCTGGATCGACACCTATGCGAGTGAAGAGTTTGGGGGGGTGGTTCGCCAGGTCATTGCGGCCATGGATCAGGTGGCGCAGGAGCTGACCGCGGCGCAGAAGGCGCGGGTGGAGGAGCACTTTGTCATGACCTCTCGTTGCGAGTATCTCTTCTGGGATATGGGCTATACCCAGCAGCGCTGGATAATATGAGGCTAGCCGGAGAGTCTGGGGGAGCGGAGGGGGAAAGTTGGGGGAGGGACTTGACAGGGAGAGGGAAATCGGTATACTCTCTATTGAGAT